>JAIQGE010000022.1 GCA_020072815.1 Terriglobia bacterium
AGGTTGAACTGTTGGTGCGCCCAGATGTCTCCCGGAGGACGGCCTTCAATGGGACCCGTGCCGCCGCCCAGAACCGCTGGAACAGGCTGCTGCGTCTGGTTGGACGACGCAAGCGGAACCGGCGTGAGGTCTCCGCCCAACGGATTGTTTCCACGGGGAATCAGGTCAAACCGCGGCATCGGTGTGCTGAAAGGCTGAACATTGCCCAGCGGACTCGGCGGCATTCCGGTGGGAACACCATTGAGGTCAGCATAGGCGGAGGAAATAAACGGGTTCAAGCCGTGGATGGGAGCAAATGCCCCTGCCGTGGTAATCAAGCCCCATTTGATCAGATCGCGCCGGGAAACCTTTCCCTGCGAGTAGGCTGCCAGGATTTCGGCCCGGTTTTTGCGGGCGTTTTCGGCCTCACGGATTCGTGCTTTGGAGGCCTTTTCGGACAGAAAAAAACCATCTTCTCTTTCACTCATTTTGGCTGCGCTCCTTAGTATTGACGTACAACCGGCCGAAGCCTGAGGCTTACGGTCGCGGGAAACTTACGCGCGGGCTGCCCGGAAGTGGCAGTCCAGATAGGTTCTCTGGCCTTTTGCGCATTATCGCCGGGCAAGATCAAAATCTTTGGGTACGATTCGAACCGGTAAACCGCAGATTTTTGCCTAGCGACACCAGCCTTTGTGGGATTGAGAATAGCGCCCGATCTATTAGAATCTGAACAGAAGAAGATTAAAGTTGTTAATACTCTCACCAAAGTAACGGTTCGATTGCACTCATTTCGGCTAGACGTTATGGCTGGCAGCTTTTCGCGAATGGGGATTCGCCGGGTTATCGCTCTGCCGGGAAACTGCGGCGCGGACAACGGGTGAAGGCCAGCTGCGGAAGCGGCGGAAAAAATAGTGGCCGCCAGCGCGCCAATCGCCAGCGGCCTGTCGCTTAAACCCGAACAATTGGTAGACGCAGATCCGGGATCAGAGCGAAGCCCGTAAGAAAGCGATGGTTGCGGAACCATCACTGTCCTAGGAGGCTAGGTGACCACAGAGTGCGCGTTTCGCATTAAAGCCCAAAGAGAATCAAATTAAAATTTCTAATTTACTCACCGATGAGGCTCCTGGAATGCACGCAGTCTTGGATGTTTAAGGTTCATCGGGTTTTCCAGTAGTGGTACGCCGCAAACGAAAAACCGGCGAGCCCACCGTGGTAGCGGCTCGCCGATTGGTTTTGCTTCGATCCACCTGCCTTCCTGTCTTAGAAGGCGGTGGGAGCGATCTCGTCCGGAGGAACGAAGGTGACGCCCTGCGGAGTGCAGATCGGAGTCGGGAGCGGTGACAGGAACGGAGTTCCCGCGCCGTTGGTCTCCCAACGAACCAGCATGGCGTTGTCTTCGTGGACCGTGTTATGGCAGTGCTCCATGAACATGCCGCCCCAATCGCGGAACTGCATGGTGATGGTCACGCTGCCGCCCGGGCGCAGACGATACACGTCTTTGCGGCCCTTTTCCCACGCGGGAACGTTAGCAGCGCTGCCGTTACGGGCCAGGATCTGGCCTTCTTCAAAGTGGATGTGGATCGGGTGGTCCCAGCCACCGCCACCGTTGACCAAGGTCCAGACCTCGCGGCTGCCGAACTTGGGAGAAGCCGAGATGCGGCCGAAGCTGGCGTTGCGCATGGGACCGCCATCGGTGGCCACGCCCCAGGGGCCTTTCTGACCACCCGCGCCCGTAACATAGGCTGCGGGGTCGCTGGCGGGCAAGTTTTGACTTGCGCCACTGCCGAACACGAAGGTACGTTGCCGCGAAACCGGGATGCTCGACAGATCGGGGTTGGGGATCAGTTGGGCCGGGATCTGGCTCTGGTCCGGTTGCGCCGGGTTACGCACGATGCGGAACTCCAGCATCTTGCCTACGCAAGGATCGTTGGACTGGCCGGCAAGCGCCTGGGCCAGCGTGAGGTCCTTGTTGGGCTTCTTGCCGTCCTTATGCTCGCAGACGTTCACCAGCCACACCTTGGTGCCGATGGAGTAGCGGGAGAAGTCAATGACCCAGTCGTAGCGTTCGGCGATGCCTTGCTCGTCCGACAACGATTGCACAACGGGTTGCGGCATGAGGTTGCCGTCATTCCCGATCTGGACCATGGGTGAGCCGTCAGACAGCCCGTACTTGAAGAAGCGGGACACGCTGGCGTTGAGGATGCGGAAGCGGTACTTGCGGCGCTCCACTTCGAAGTAAGGTCTGTAGGCCAGGTTCACGGTCACTACGTCGCCCAGGAACCCGTCAAAGTTGAAGATGTCAAAGGTCAGTTGACCGCTGGCATCGAACGCCTTGTCAGAGAGCATCAGGTTGACGTCGTAGTCCAGGTTGCCCCAGTCATTCGCGGTGCCCGAGGGCAGGCGCAGGTTGACGCCGTCATTGATGGCTTCATTGCCGCGATCCAGGCCGCTGTAGATGTTGAACATCGCGGCGTTGCCTTTGTACACGTTCTGCGAAGTGAAGCTGAACATGTGATCGTGGAACCAGTGCGTGGACATGGTCTCGCGCCAGTCACCGGGGACTTTGGTCAGGCCGCCGCTGCCGTTGGGACTGGAAGCCCGGGGATCGGTTGCGGCAGTGTTCACGCTGAAGTGGCCGGCAAGCACTACAGGCCAGTGATAGTCGTAGAACTGACCGGGGAAGAAGAACGCACCGGTAAAGCCGTCGTTCTCCGCGCCGTGGTGGCCGTTGTGCTCGTGGGTGGAGATGGTGTGGCGGCCAAAGCCGTTGTTCTGCGTCACGTCAGCCGGCAAACGGTTGTGGTGCCGGAACAACAGCGGTTCGCCGTAACGGGCCTGGACCAGCTTGGGCGGAACCGAGCCTTGGAAAGTCCACACTGAGTTCGGCTGCTGAACTGGCATCGCCGGATGGAACACCAGCGGAATCGGCTGCGTGGGGTCAATGCCGGAGTTGAGGCTGGACGCAACGCCAGGGTTGTACGCGGTGTTGGTCTGGGCCCCGGCTTGCGACATTTCCACGGCAACCTGCGGCGCAAATTCGGTGAAGCGCTGGTGCGCCCAGATTGCCCCTGGGGGACGGCCTTCAATCGGGCCGGAACCTCCGCCCAACGCCGGATCCACAGGTTGCAAAGTCTGGTTGGATTGGGCCTGAGGCGCGGGGGTCAGGGCTGAAAGCGGCTTGCGCGGTTGCAGATCAAAACGCGGCATGGCCTGGGTAAATGGCTGCGCGCCGAACAACGGGCTCAGGGGAACTGAGGCTGCGGCGTTGGGTGCAGGAGCAGCGGCGGTAATGGGTGTCGCCACATCGTCGGCGCCGCCCCGGCCACTTCCGCCTCGGCCGCTGCCGCTGCTGCCCTTGCCTTTGCCGCTAGCTTCAGCAAAAGGACTTAGGCCGTGGATGGGAGCAATGGCGCCTGCACTGGTGATCAAGCCCCACTTAATCAGGTCGCGGCGTGAAACCTGGCCCTGTGAATACGCTTTGATGATTTCCGCGCGATTTTTGCGAGCGTCTTCCGCTGCTTTGACGCGTGCTTTGGAGGCCTTCTCCGTCAGGAAAAGCCCTTCTTCTTTGTGACTCATTTTGGCTGCGCTCCTTGTGTTGTAGACACACGACTCGCTGCCATTTCGTCCCGAATGCGGCGCGGTCGCATGTTGGCTGTCCGGAAGTGCTTGTCGGATAAACCGAGCACCACCGCCGAATGCGCTATATAGGAGCTAAACGAGAATTTGACAGAGGATGGAGCTGTCCGCAAATGTCGTTGAGAACGTGTATATCGCTTGGCGTGTGATAACCCGTTAAACGATCAATCAGCCTGGTAAGAGATTCGCAGTAGTGGATTAGAAGACAACGAGAGCTGGATTAAATTCGTTAATGAACTGACTAATCTTATTGTCAGGCTGAGAATCCATTTGCTGTTGTTATGTTTCTTGATCGGGCACTAGCGCTTTATGAAATGCAGGGGAGAGAACGCTCCTGAGCCTGCCATCTTGGACGCTTGATGGAAACAACATGATTGCTATCAATCGCTTAACTGAATTCAAGACACGAATCCACTCCACCCAACAGGCGGAAAAGTTAGGGTTTTAATGCTAGTAGGGTAAGACACCATCTGTTGTAAGGTCCAGCACACCATTGTGTACCCTTAAGAGATGGCAACCGGCCCACGTCGCGACCTGGCGCTGTTGTACGCGTCCGCATGGCTCCGCTCTTTTGGCATTGGATTGCTGGGCGTGGTGCTGGGCGTATTTCTCTTCCGGGAAGGGTTCTCCTCCACCGCCATCGGACTGGTGATTGCCGCTGGGCTGGCCGGCGCCGCTGCGGGAACAGCGCTGGTCACGGTGCGTGCAGACCTTTTTGGGCGCAGGCGAACGCTCTTTGTCCTTTCCATCCTCACCGCAACGGGCGCGGTTGCACTCATCTTCCATCCCGCAACGCCCGTGCTGGTGGCGCTGGCTTTCGTCGGGATGATCAACGGCATGGGCACGGACCGCAGCCCGTCGTTCGCATTGGAGCAAGCGGCGTTGCCGGGACTAATCGCCGACCAGCACAGGACGTGGGCGCTGGCCTGGTACAGCGTGGTGCTGGATTCCGGGGGTGCGTTGGGCGCGCTGGCTGCCGGCATTCCTCTCTTGGAACAGCGCTGGTGGGGGATGGACTTGGGCGCCGCTTATCGAACTCTGTTTCTGGGTTGTGCCGCGCTGAATCTGCTGAGCGGCTTGCTGGCCTTGTTTCTCTCCCACGGAGTGGAAGTAGCAGGCGCGCATGCGCCCGCTGGCGGAGTGCCGGCTGTGTCGGCTGAGGCCAAATCCACGGTGGCGCGGCTTTCCGCTCTCTTTGCGCTGGACGCCTTCGGCGGAGGCTTTCTAACCGACGCGCTGGTGGCTTACTGGTTCTTTCGCCGCTTCGGAATCGCCGAAAACAAGCTGGCGCTGCTGTTTTTCCTGGTGCATGTGCTCAACGCGCTTTCTCATCTGGGCGCCGCCTGGCTGGCCAAGCGGATCGGCCTGGTCAGGACCATGGTGTTCACGCATTTGCCATCCAGTATTTTCTTGATCGCCGCATCCGTGGTGCCGTCAGCGTCGTGGGCGGTAGCCCTGTTCTTGCTCCGCGAATCACTGGTGGAGATGGACGTTCCCACCCGCCAATCGTACGTGGCGGCGGTGGTGCGGCCCAGCGAGCGCACCTTCGCCAGCGGGGTGACCAACCTGACGCGCAACCTGTCCTGGGCCACGGCATCATCCGTGGCGGGTTGGCTGATGCAGCGGATCGCCTTTTCCGCGCCGCTATTCCTGGGCGGAGGAATGAAGATCGTCTATGACGTCCTGCTGTGGCGCGCGTTCCGCCATCTAAAGCCGCCGGAAGAACGAGAGGGCTAAGGCTTGCCCGTCGCACGTAAGCGCCGATTCATACGTGCATCTTTATTTGAGACGTAGCAGTGCTGCGTCTCTACGTTGGGAAATCGGACATCGCTCACGATGGCCCGTCCGCGCGTCTTGCGGCTTTGTCTGGGCGAACAGCCTGGTAAATCTCATCCAGCCGCTGCTCCATCATTTCGGTGTGCGCGGCCTGCTTATGGCTCATGATGATCAGCTTCACTGAGACCAGGAACACGCCGGCTTCCAGCAACATGTCATGGGTAAAGCCTTTGATAAACAGCGCAGTCAAGAAAAGAATGAACGTGAGGATGACCACCAGCAGAGACCAGGGATCAAGGTTCATGAAGAATTTCTTGGGCATGTGCCAGAAAGTCCTTTCAGTTCGTTGGGGCTTTGCGCGCCTGCATCGCAAAATTGTATTTGCGAACGCGGCGGAATCGGCGCAAAATCCAGCTTATCGTCATGCCTTCGTATTTCTCAAGTACCAGCCGGATTATGCGTCGGCAGCTTCTTTTCGTTGCCGCTATGGCATTCTTACTGGGTACGACTTGCATCCAGGTCTGCGCCCAAAGCCCTGAGCCGGTGGGCGGCGTGTACCGGGTGAGCGTGCGCTTGGTGGTGGTGGACGCGCAGGTGGTGGAGAAGAAGCGCGGCCAGGCGCTGAAGTCGCTCAAACAAGATGATTTTCAAGTGTTCGAAGACGGTGTGCCGCAGCAGCTCAGCTCCTTCAGCCAGGACCGACTGCCGCTTTCCGTGGTCCTTCTGTTTGACCTGACCGACAGCGTGCGCCCGGTGCTCAGGTCGCTGGCCGAGGGCGCGCTGGAGGCGCTCCAGCATCTGAAGCCGGAAGACGAAGTGGCGGTGATGACCTACGCCGCGTCAACCCAGATGATTCAGGACTTCACCACGGACCGCGCCCTGGCCATCGCCGCCATCGAAAAAGCCAGCCGCATGGAAAGTCCGGAAGCGGCTTTCTTTAATGAAGGGATATTCCAAGCGTCAGCGCACCTGGCGCGCTCGCCCAACCGGCGAGTGATCATCTGGCTGACGGACGACGTCCCCAACATCCCGGACTTTGAGACCAAAGCCCGCTACGGGCGAAGCTTGAAAGACTCGTCCCTCCACACCAAGAAAGAAGCCATGACTCAACTGCTGGAGACCGGGACCGTGGTTTGCAGTCTTTTGCGGCGCAGCGACATATCAATCAGCGAAGACAGCAACCGGAGCTCTGCCAAAGTGATGGGGCAAATGCTTCATCCTCCAGGTGAAGTATTTGAATACGCCCGGGCCACCGGCGGACAGGTAGTGGAGTCCAGCGGCAGAAAGATGAAGGAAAAACTGGCGGAGATGATTGACGATCTGCGCATGCGCTACAGCCTGGGATACCATCCGTCCACTCCCAAACCGAAGGGGAAATTCTGCGCCATCAAGGTGAAGCTCACGCCGGAAGCGCAGAAGTCTGCGGGAAAAGTCACAGTGGAAGCCAAGCAAGGATACTATCGGTAGAGCGGGACGCAGATCTGTCAAATTCGTTCCAGAACGCAGGCGGAGCGAATGTTTCGCCGCCAGCTTTAGGCGCAAAAAACGAAGGGCTCGGCACGCGCCGAACCCTTGATCTGTTGGTCTTTGGAAACCAACGCCATCCCTACTTTTGTTCTGCTGGCGGCTTCAGTCCCAGATACACGCGCGACGCCAGCACAGCGCCGACCATGGGAGCGACGATAAACAGCCAAAGCTGCTGCAATGCCCATCCGCCAACAAACACGGCCGGGCCGATGCTGCGCGCAGGATTAAAAGAGCCGTTGGTCACGGGCACGCCAACCAAATGGATGGTCGTGAGAACCAGCGCGATGGGAATTCCGGCAAAACCGGCGGGAGCGCGCTTGTCGGTTGCGCCGAGCACGGTAACCACCAGCAGCATGGTGCAGAACATCTCACTGACGAAGCCGGCAAGCCAAGTGTAGTGGCCTGGCGAATAATCCAGATAGCCGTCAGCGGCCAGACCGGAGACAGAAGCGCTATATCCGTCAGGTGCTCCCTTTGCGATGTAGAGCACAACGCCTGCGGCGACAATGGCGCCCACGATCTGGGCAATCATGTACCCCAGAGATTCTTTCGCCGAGATCCGCTTGCTCAGAAGCATTCCCAAGGTCACAGCGGGATTGAGGTGACATCCGGAAATCGGGCCGATGGTGTAGATCATGGCCATCAGGGAGAGTCCGAACGCCAATCCGATTCCCAAGATACCAACTCGCCCGCCATCCAGGACCGCGGTGCCTAGACCGGCGAAGATCAAGACGAATGTGCCGAAGAACTCTGCCCCGTATTTCATGTTATCCACCTCTCTGAGATTTCAAGATCTGCTCCGGAACAGCGGAGCAGAGTGAGCAATCCTTGACCACCGCGTGGGTCACCCGCGCGGGTCTCCATGAAGCGCGGCCATTCTACATGGCAGCTTGCCATTTGGCAGTAGTTTTCTCACTCCAGAAGCTCAAATAACGTAACTTTGAAACTTCCCTCCGCACCTCAAGAAAGAGCGCTCAATCGACGCAAGGGATCGAGAGCCAGGTTCGCGATGCCCGCTTGCTTTTTCATCCCGCAAGACCCCAAGGCTTAGGCAGGCTAGAAAAAGGCCATGGAACCAATGGTATCTACTCGAAACAGGCGCTCCCTTTATATAGTGAGGGGCGATTCGTTCCGATTCTCAGCCTAAGTAACCTGATGTAACTAAACATCTTAGCAACGAAACCAGCCGGTTCCCCCGGCGGAGACGCGATCTGTGTTGGCAAAGTGGAGAGTGTTTCAGATTCTTTACCGCCTCACCCTGCCCGGAGGCTTGCTGGTGGTGATTTCCGCCATGCTGATTCGGGTGGGCGTTCTGGCCGACCCTGATCTGCCGCTGGTGCGCGTAGTCCCGCTGGTGATCTTTGCCGTGGGGCTGGGTGTGTGCGCGTTCTTCCGCCGCAGCCGGCTGTTCTTTGCCATGCTGGCGCTCACGCTGGCCCACGTTGTGCTGGCCTGGGTAGCGCCGTATCTCTCCGCAAACGCGTCGCGCGTGGTGGTGAATGCCATTGCGATCCTCCTGCCGCTGAACCTTCTGGTGGTGGCCTTCCTGGACGAGCGTGGAATCATTTCTCCCACTGGCCGTAAACGGCTGGCTGTGCTGGCTGTACAGATCATCGCGGTGTGCGTGCTTAGCACGCCATGGCTGGCGTCACCGGCGGTCATGCCGTCGAAATACCTGGACAAGAGCTTTGCTCCCGACGTGTTCTCGGCCTGGAGTCTCATTCCACAGCCCGCGCTGCTGGTGTTTGTGCTGGCGACGGCCATCATGATGGTGCCGCTGTTCAAGAGCTATCGCGCGGTGGAGAGCAGCCTGCTCTGGGCGCTGCTTTCGTCGTTCATCGCTTTCCGCATCGGCGCCACCAACCATCTGGCCGGAACGTTCTTTGCCACCGGCGCGCTGGCGCTGATCGTGGCCTTGATTGAAACCTCCTACCGCATGGCCTACCACGACGAGTTGACGCAGCTGCCCAGCCGCCGCGCCCTCAATGAAGCGCTGATGAAGCTGCCCGACGCTTACACCGTGGCCATGCTGGACGTGGACCACTTCAAGAAGTTCAATGACTCCTACGGGCACGAGTCGGGCGACCAGGCGCTGCGTCTGGTGGCTTCAAGGCTGGCGCACATCGCCGGCGGAGGCCGCGCCTACCGCTACGGCGGGGAAGAATTTGCCGTGATATTTCCCGGCAAATTGTCCGATGAAGTCTTCATCTATCTGGACCGTATGCGCAAGATCATTGAGCAAAGCAAATTCATTGTGCGGGGCAAAGACCGCCGCCGGAAACATGGCATCGGCCGCGGCGCCAAGAAACAGACTAGCGTGACGGTGAGCATCGGCGTGGCATCCTGCAATGGAGATAAAGTTCCGCCGGCTGACATTCTGCGCATGGCCGATCAGGCGCTCTACAAGGCCAAAGAACGCGGCCGCAATTGCACCGTGACCGCCAAGTCCGGCAAGAGCGTGGTGGCGGTGGAGCGCGGCATGAGGATATTGAGTGTGAGCTAGAAGAGCGGTAGTTAGTTCTTGGTAATTGGCTTGTGCGTGGAAGTTCCCACCTGACCCGCCTGAGCCGGCGCACAATCAACACCAAACCAGCTAGTTTCCCTTTCCTGCCGCCAAGTCCGCAGGTATCGCTTCCTGCGGCGCTCGGGTTCGGACCACACGCGCGGGGATTCCTACAGCAATTGAATAAGGTGGAATCGCGCCTCGAACCACCGAACCCGCCCCGATGACCGATCCCCGGCCGACAACGGCCCCATCCAGGAAAGTCACGTTGGCGCCGACCCAGACATCG
The DNA here is from genome assembly GCA_020072815.1 of Terriglobia bacterium. Classification (NCBI taxonomy): domain Bacteria; kingdom Pseudomonadati; phylum Acidobacteriota; class Terriglobia; species Terriglobia bacterium. The sequence goes on from JAIQGE010000022.1 coordinate 9,714, forward strand.
TCCTCAATGGTGATGCCCTGGCGGGTCGTCCCCTGAAGGCGAATCGGAACGTCGGTTCGTTCAAAGTTGTGGTTCTCGGGATGAAAGCACACGTGCTGGCCCATGATCACGTTGTCGCCGATGGCCACAAAGCCGGAACTCCCGATGAAAGAGTAAGCATCCACGGCGGAATTCGCGCCCATGCGGATGCCTTCGCCCAGATTGGAGACCGGTGCGCCCACCAGGGTGGAGTAGGGGCCGATCTTCACGTGATCGCCCAGCACCACGCCCTTGCGCATCAGTCCGTCAATAGTGACTCCGCGTTCCAGCGTGACGCCTTTTCCCAGGCGAATAAGCGAAGCCCCGCGGAGGTTGACGCCAGGGGCGATAAACGCCATGACGAACCGCCGCTGCAGCACCAGTCCTTTTACAAACCCGCGCATGAGCCAAACCGCCCGGCGTAGGAACATTCCCGCCAGCAAGGAAAGCGGCACGGCCCTGTCCAAGCGATAGGGGCTGCCCTTGAGCCTGCTCAGGAGAGCTTCAACCGACTTGTAGATGGCTTCTTTCAAAGTTGATTCCTGAGAATCAAACCGACAAGTTGCTGTGCGGGATCGGCGTCCTCCAGCCGGTCCAGGCGCCGTGGTAAAGCGCGGCCACCCGTTTCCAATCGGCCGCAAACAGCGACCGCAGCGTGCCATAGGCAATATATTTCCCCAGCGACAAGATGAAAAGCGGCACCTGCTTGGGAAGGATGTGTTTTCTGGCGCAGAGCACGGTGTTGCGCATGTTGTAAAACTCGCGGCGCGCCAGTCCCAGGCTTTTTTCCGTGACGTAAGAATCGCGGTGCCAGACCACCGATTCCGGAACATAAACGCCTTTGTAGCCGGCCTCCAGCGCGCGTATGGACCAGTCAGCGTCTTCAAAGCTGAGGAAAAAGATTTCGTCCAGCAGGCCGATTTTTCTCACCACTTCGGCCTTGATCAGCAGGGCGCAGCCGGTGATAAAAGACACTTCACGCTTCTGGTTGTAGAGTCCAACGTCGCGCTGGCGCAATCCAAAGTGCTTGGGAAAAGTTCGCCATGGTTCGTACTGGCCTCCGGCGTACCAAATTCGGTCGGGCGGCTCGTAGTAATAGATTTTGGGATTGATCATCCCGAAGGCCGACTGGCTTTCCGCGGTGGCGACCAGCTTGCTCAGAAAATCCGGGGCGACGATGGTGTCATTATTGAGAAGCAAGAGATAGTCGGCGCCGCGGCTGAGCGCATCGCGCATGCCCACGTTGTTGCCGCCGGTGAAGCCCAGGTTCTGGGCATTGCGCACCATACGGATTTCCGGAAACTCCCGCTGGAGCTGGTCAGCGGACGAATCCACAGATCCGTTGTCCACGATCAGTACTTCGTAGTTGCGATAGTCAATTTTCCTGAGCGAGAGAAGGCAATCGCGGGTGACCTCGTAGCTGTTCCAGTTCAGAATGATGATGCTGACCTTGGGTTGGTTCAACGGTGCATCCATCTATCCCAACCCAGCTTCCCGCATGCGCTGTTCAATGTGCGCGTAGCCGATCTGCAGCATTTTTTCTTTGTCCAGCCCGAAAGCGTTGGGAGTAAAGATGAATTCCGTGCGCGCCGGGATGGTAATGGCCTGCTTCATGAAGAGTTCGCGGACCGGCGGCGCGTATTCCGGGTGCGCCGCGAGCATTTCCCGCAGATAATCCAGTCCGTGGACGATGTGGCGGCCTTCGTCGGCGCGAATCAGGCGAATGCCTTCGTGCAGGCGGGGGAACATCTGGGTGGTGGCCAGCAGGTCGTCAAAAAAGTCGTAGCCCGTAACGGCCATCACGCCTTCGATGATGCCCATGTAATGGGCGGCGAACATGGCCAGCTCCAGGCCTAGCTGCGCGGCGTCGCCGGAAATCAGGGCCTTTCCCATGGATTCGCCACGGCGCTTGAGCTCGTCAATCAGCACGCCTTTGTATTCCGGGACCAGGTAGGCCGACGTATCCACGTTGCCCAGCACGTTGCGGAAGTAAAGCTCAAAGAACTCCGCGTGTTTTACCTCTTCATACACCTGCGTGGAGAGGAACATGCGCCGGTCGGTGTCAGGGACGGCCAGCAGAAACCAGGCCAATGTGTCCGCCACGCTGACTTCGCCTTCATAGAACAGCGCGCAAACCTTGATAAGTTGCTCGCGCTGGTCAGCGGTGAGCTTGTCCCAGTGGGCGCGGTCTTCGGCCACGGGGATCTGCTCCGGGTTCCACGTGCCCAGATGCTTGGCAACGGAATAGAGTTCGCGGGGCGACTTGGTAGCGCGTACTGCCGTGGACATAGGTCCTCCGAAAACTCCCCTACATTAGCAAAAGCCAGAAGGGAATTCGAGTGGGCAGACGTTCATCGCACTGCCAGACGAAAACCCCGCTCCTGCACGCTTCACCGGCAAAATGTAGAATGCTCCCGACCGCAATTTATGGCCAAGGAGGTATCTATGGCCGCGAAAGCGCAAACTTTTCCAGGAGAGAATATGGCAATCAGCCAAGCACTGTTACCGGAATTCGACCACGAAATGAGCAACACCCGCCGCGCTCTGGAGCGCGTCCCCGACGGAAAACTGAGCTGGAAGCCGCATACCAAATCCATGAGTATGGGCGGTCTGGCCACGCACCTGTCCACCATCATGCAATGGACGGGAGCGATTGTGGGCGGGGACTCCTTTGACGTCGCCAGCGCGCCGCCGACCCCGGAGTTGAAGTCGCGCGACGAAATCCTCAAGACGTTTGACTCCAGCGTTGCCAGCGCGCGCAAAGCCATCGCTGGCGCCAGTGACGCGGACCTGATGAAACCCTGGTCCCTGCTCGCAGGCGGAAAAACGGTGTTCACCATGCCCAAAATTGCCGTGCTGCGGAGCTTCATCATGAACCACCCGATCCACCATCGTGGACAGCTCACGGTGTACCTGCGTTTGAACGATGTTTCGGTACCTTCGATTTACGGGCCGTCCGCGGACGAAGGGCAGATGTAGAAGCCTACCGCGGATTGGCGCGGATGAACGCGGATCACGCGAAAGCGGCTGGATCGAGCAAAGGCAGGCGTAGAGACGTAGCACCCCTGCGTCTCAAACAACCGGTCTCTTGAGTCTCAGGCTACCGCAAGATGCGCCGGCTCCGTTGGCTCGTCCAAAAACAACAAGCCTCGGGTTTCCCCGAGGCTTGGTTGATTTGAACTCCATCTGACCAGCGGCTTTTCCCCCGAAAACGCCGGCCAGATTACTGATGTCAAGCACGCCCATCATGCCAGCCCGGGCGATAAGCGACAAGGGTACGATGGTAACTGGGGAAGCGTGCGCTGGATGCGCGCTTTGTAAGCAGGCCAGAAGCGATTAGCCGCAAGCCAGTTGCTAGCTGCTAGTTGCTGCTACCCTCGTAGCTCTTCACCCACTCCACCAGGCTTCTCACCGCGATGCCTGTTGGGCCCTTGGCGATCCACGGTTTGTTTTCTTCCATCCACGCCGTGCCGGCGATGTCCAGGTGGATCCAGGGCGTGTCGCTCACGAATTCGCGCAGGAAGGCGGCCGCGGTGCTGGCGCCGCCGTAGCGTCCGCCGGAGTTCACAATGTCGGCAATACTGGAGCGGATCATCTCCAGATACTCGTCGTCCACGGGCAAGCGCCAGAACTTTTCGCCGGAACGTTCCAGAGCGCGGGTGAAGTGCTGGTAGGCGTCTTCATTGTTGGCGAACACGCCGGCGTTCGCGGTTCCCAGGGCGACCATGCAGGCGCCGGTGAGCGTGGCGGCGTCAATCAAATGCGTGCAGCCAAGAGTGCGGGCGTAGTGCAAGCCGTCGGCCAGGACCAGGCGGCCTTCGGCGTCAGTATTGATGATCTCAATGGACTTGCCGGACATGGCGATTTGCACGTCGCCCGGTTTCTGCGCTTTGCCGCTGGGCATGTTTTCCGTGGCGCACACAATGGCGATGACCCTTACTTTGGGCTTGAGCTGGGCGATGGCCCGCATGGCGCCCAGCATGGCGGCGCCTCCGGCCATGTCATATTTCATCTTCTCCATGCCGTCGGCTGGTTTGATAGAGATGCCGCCGGTATCAAAGGTGACGCCTTTGCCCACCAGTCCCAGCACCGGCTTCTCCGGCGCGCCGTGTGGTTCGTAGCGGATTACGATCAGCCGTGGCTCTTCGTCCGATCCCTGGGAGACGCTCCAGAACGCGCCCATCTTCAAGGCTTTGATTTTGTCCGGACCTAGAAGCTCGCACTTGAGGCCCACGCTGTCGCACATTTTTTTGGCGCGGTCTCCCATCATGGTGGGCGTGAGGCGATTGCTGGGCTCGTTGACCAGTTCGCGCGTGAAATTCTGAGCCTCGCCCATGATGCGTGCGCGATCCAGCGCGCCTTGCAGCTTGGCTTGGTCCGACCCGGCAGGAACCACTACGGTCACTTCTTTCATGCTGAAGTCTTTGCGATCGCTGCGGTAGGTGTCAGGGTCAAAGTCGGCGACGTAAGCGCCTTCGACAACCGCGCGGACGGCGTCTTCCGCGCCGGAAGGCAGCCCGGGCAGCGCCAGGGCACAGCTCTTGATCATCTTGGGCTTGAGCGCGCGCAACGCCGCCCCGGCGCATTTGCGCAGCTCCACGTGAGTAAAAGTCTTGGCCGGGCCTCCGCCCACGACCAACAGGCGTTTGGCTTTCAGTCCTTGCGGACGATGCAGCATCACCGTCTCCTGCAACTTGGCGGCGAATTCACCTGACGCCAGGACTTCAGCAGCGGCCTTTTCGACGGCTGCATCCTTCTCCGCTAGTTTGGGGTCCGGCTTTTTATCGCCAGCACTGCTGCTCGGGGACTCTTTGCTTTGAAAATCCAAAGCGAAGACCACGAGGCATTCGGTATCTACGTCTGGAAGATTGGCAACGATCAATCGCGTTTCCATAATGGCGCTTAAACTCCTGAGATTTGTTAGAGTTTTTAACCTCTTCAAGCTTTTCGTGAGCGGGAAATGGCCTCGCGGGCCTCTTTGTCCGCGGTGCGGCGGCGTTCGGTCTCGCGTTTGTCCCAGGCCTGTTTGCCCTTGGCCAGCGCGATCTCACATTTTATCTTGCCATTCTTAAAATACATGCGCGTGGCGATCAAGGTGTAGCCGCGCTGCTGGGTCTTGCCGATCAACTTGCGCAACTCCTCCTTGTGGACCAGGAGCTTTCGCGTGCGCTCCGGCGAGTGGCCGGCGTAGCCAGCGTTTTCGTAAGCGCCAATGTGGGCGTTCAAGAGCCATAATTCACCGTCTTTTACAAGGGCATACGCGTCTTTCAAATTGGCGCGGCCGGCGCGCACGGACTTGACTTCACTGCCGCTCAGAATGATGCCCGCCTCGATGCGGTCTTCCAAAAAATAGTTATGACTGGCCGCGCGATTGAACGTGGCATCGCGTTCGCCCGACGCGACAGGATCGCGCTTGATGTTTTTGGGCTTGTTGGGCTCAGTCTGATGGGTGACTTGGCGGGCCATAGCAACTTCTTGACGCGTGCAGCAAAATTTTTATGCTATCACAGCGCAAGGGTGGTTACTAAAGACGTTCTAGGGATAGCCGGTATTCAGTGTATAATCTGGCATTCTGAAAGCTCTTTTCCGGGTATCGTCGTAAACGGCAGACCTTCAATCAACCCCCTGAAAAAGAAGGAGTTGGGCGGTCCGGAATTTAAAGAAGCAGGAGATTATGAGGAGAGTCGCAAGTACCCTCTTAGTTGTATTGTGTTTTGTTGCCTTGTTGCCGGCGGAGTCCGCAAAGTCTCTGCATGCGAAAGGCGTCAAGGCCGAGGCCCGGCAGGACTACGAGGCCGCCTACGAGTATTACAAGGCAGCTTACAACCAGAAGCCGGAAGAGCTGAAGTTTCGCGTGTCGTTTGAACGCTCGCGCTTTCTGGCTTCTTCGGTGAAGGTCCATAAAGGGCAGAGGCTGCGCGATATGGGCCGGCTGCAGGACGCTCTGACGCTGTTCCAGCAGGCCGCTGAGATTGACGGCAGCAATGATCTGGCGGCGCAGGAAATCCGGCGCACGCAACAGATGATGCAGAAGACGGCTCCTGGAACCGGAAAGGGCGCAGCGAAGGAAAAGGATGAAGAAGACCCTTTGCGGCGCCGGCTGGAAAACGCGACGGCTCCCGTGGAGCTCTCGCCCTTTTCCAGCCAGTCCATTGACGCGCTGGAAATAGGCCCGGAAGACACCAAGATCCTTTATGAGACCATCGGCAAGCTGGCCGGAATCAACATCCTCTTTGATCCCGATTACACTTCGCGCCGCCTGACGATCCGCTTGCGCAAGGTCACGTTGCAGGAAGCGCTGGATATTGTGGCCCTGGAGTCGCGCACCTTTTGGCGCCCCGTTACCCCCAACACAATTTTTGTCGCCCAGGACACGCAGGCCAAGCGCCGCGAACTGGAGCAGAACGTAGTCAAGACCTTTTATCTGGGGAACGTCTCCGGGCCCACCGACCTGCAAGACATTGTTAACGCCATCCGTACCGTTCTAGAAGTGCAGCGCATTCAGCAGATTCCTTCGCAGAGCGCCATTGTGATCAAGGGCACGCCGGACCAGCTGGCCTTGGCGCAGAAGATGATTGACGATATTGATAAGGCCAAGCCGGAAGTGATTGTGGACGTGTTCGTGCTCCAGGTGCGGCGAGACAAGCTGCGCGATTTCGGCCTGCTGCCGCCGCAAAATGCGTCAGTTACTTTGCAAGGCAACAACGTAGCTTCCACCGGCACCGGTACCGGCACCACGGGCACCACCGGGGGAGGCCTCAATTTCAACGACCTGCAGCACCTGAATTCGACCAACTACGCGGTCACGCTTGATAACATGAAGGCCACCGCGCTGTTCTCAGATAGTGACGCCAAGATCCTGCAGAGCCCGCGCATCCGGGCCACCGACAACGAAAAGGCCCGCGTTTCCATCGCCGACAAGATTCCCATCGCCACCGGCTCCTTCGGTACGCCTCTAGGCGTGGGTACCGCGGTGGGCGCGGTGGGCGTGAACACGCAGTTTACCTATACCGACGTGGGCGTGATCCTGGAAATTACTCCGCGCGTGCACCCGGATGGTGAAGTCACCCTGAAGACGGTGATGGAAATCTCCAACCTGAACGGTTCGCAGACCATTGGCGGCATCACCCAGCCCATCATCAGCCAGCGCAAGGTGGAGCACACCGTCCGCCTGGCGGATGGCGAAGTGAACCTGCTGGGTGGAATCATGGAGATTCAAGAGACCAAGTCCACCAGCGGCGCGCCGTTCCTGGGCGAAATTCCGATCCTCAAATATCTCTTTACCGAAGAGAAAAAGGAACGGATCAACAACGAGATCGTGTTTCTTCTGGTGCCGCACATTGTCCGCGGCCAGGAACTTTCAGAGCTCAACCGGAAGGCGTTTGACGTAGGCACGGGCAGCGGCATTGATCTGCACGTTGCAACCAAGCAGCCGGTGCGTCCGGAAAGCGCGCAGCCGGCCGCGGCAACTGTTGCTCAGCCGCCGGCGGCTACTCGTCCGGCTCCGGCCCCGGCAGCACCTGCTCCGGTAACTCCGCGACCGGCAACAACGCAGCAGCCCGCGGCGCCGCCAAAACCAGCAGGGACGCCCGGCCAGATCACGCTAAAACTTGATCCCAGCGCGGCGACTCCGCAGGCGGGGACCACGTTCACGTTGAATGTTACGCTGGCCAATGGGCAGGACATTTCGTCGGTCCTGACGCAGATCAGCTATGACGCCAGAGTACTGCAGTTCGTCAGCGTATCGAACGGCGAGTTCCTGGCCAAAGACGGCCAGACTGCGGCCCTGGTGTACCGCGATGATCCCTCCACGGGCAAGCTGCAGATTACCGCGCAGCGTCCCGTCGGCAGCACCGGCATGTCCGGGGACGGCACGGTCTTCAGCCTGCTGTTTACGGCCAAGGTAAAAGGCACTGGATCGGTATCTGTTTCCGCGGCCGGCGCCCGCAACAGCCAGAACCAGCCGCTGGAAGTTGGCGGCTCGCAAGCATCGGTCACGGTGAACTAAAGCATAGGAACTTGATAGGCGCTTGACGAACCAATTTGTGGGCCGCTGTGAGGCGCGTCCACTGGAAGGAGGATGATTGCGATTGCGCCGCCAACACGGCTTTACGTTAATGGAAATGATCGTGGTAATCACCATCCTCCTGGTCCTGATGGGGGCTGCGGTTCCGGTCATGCGGGTGAGCATCAAGCGCCAGCGCGAAACCGAACTCCGCCGCGATCTGTGGGAGATGCGCGCCGCCATTGACCGCTACAAAGACGCCGCGGACAAGAACACGTTCCGAACCAAGCTGGGATCGGAAGGCTATCCTCCGGACCTGGACACCATGGTGAACGGCGAAGAAGGGCCTGCAGGCAAGAAGATTCGCTTCCTGCGCCGCATTCCCGTGGATCCCATGACCGGCAATAAGGACTGGGGACTGCGTTCCATGCAGGATGACCCGCAATCGGACTCCTGGGGCGGACAGAACGTGTTTGATGTTTACACCAAGTCCAACGACACCGCCCTGAACGGCACCAAATACAAGGATTGGTAATGGAGATGAAACGCCTAACTTGCAGACGTAACCAGAAGGGCTTCACGCTGATCGAAATGGTGATCGTGATGGCCATTATTGCGATTTTGCTGTCCGTGGCCGCGCCTATTTACAGCTTTCACCTGCGTCGCGCTAACGAAGCCGCCCTCAAAGAAGACCTCTTCAACATGCGTCAAGCCATTGACCAGTACTCGCAGGACAAGATGAAAGCTCCGCAGTCCTTGCAAGACCTGGTGAGCTCCGGGTATCTGCGCGTTCTGCCCAAAGATCCGTTTACCAATTCCGATTCCACCTGGCAGACCGTCCAGGAAGACGTGTTAACCAGCATCGACCAGAAAGAGCCGGGGATCAGCGACGTCAAGAGCGGATCCAACCAGGTCAGCTCTGACGGCACGGCGTACAGTACCTGGTAAGGGATGTTGCAAGATTGGTAATCCGGTGAATTGAAATTGGCAATTGTGAAGCCCCCCGGGTTCAATTACCCGATTACCAAATTACTCATTTTCCAATCTTCCTCTGACGTCCGCAAAGCGGCGTAATCCTGCTACCATTCTCCTATGCCGGTAGAGACGGAAATCCAGACAACCCATCTCCCTCCCCTGAAGGCCCCGCGCGGAACTGAGCTCACCTGCAAAGGCTGGCCGCAGGAAGCCGCCATGCGCATGCTCATGAACAACCTGGACGAAGAAGTAGGCGAGCGTCCGCGCGACCTGGTGGTTTACGGCGGCACCGGCAAAGCCGCCCGCAACCAGCGATGCCTGGAGACGATTCTCGCGTCGCTCAAAGAGCTCGGCAACGACGAGACGCTGCTGGTCCAGTCGGGCAAGCCGGTGGGGGTTTTCAAGACCCATGACTACGCGCCGCGGGTGCTCATCGCAAATTCAAACCTTGTTGGGCACTGGTCGAATTGGGAGAAGTTCAACGAACTGGAGCGCGCCGGCCTGATGATGTACGGCCAGATGACCGCGGGTTCGTGGATCTACATTGGCTCGCAGGGCATTGTGCAAGGCACGTTTGAGACTTTTGCCGCAGCCGCGGAGAAAGCGTTTGGCGGCGAACTGGCCGGCAAACTGATCGTGAGCGGCGGCATGGGTGGCATGGGTGGCGCCCAGCCTCTGGCCGCAACCATGGCCGGCGCGTGTTTCCTGGGCATTGACGTTGATCCTGAGCGCATCAAGAAACGCCTGAAGACCGGCTATTGCGACTTCATGGTGAACACGCTGGACGAAGCGTTGCGCATCCTGAAGAACGCCGTGCGCAAGAAAGAAGCCATTTCGGTTGGACTGGTTGGCAACTGTGCGGATGTAATTCCTGAATTGGCGGAGCGCGGTGTACTGCCGGACATCCTCACCGATCAAACTTCTGCTCACGACCCGCTCAACGGCTATGTGCCCAACGGCATGTCTCTTGAGCAGGCACTTGATCTGCGCAAGGCTGATCCCAAGGCGTATCTGGAACTGTCGCTGGACGCGATGGCCCACCACGTGGAAGGCATGCTGCGCCTTCAGAAGATGGGCAGCGTGACTTTCGACTACGGCAACAACATCCGGACGTTTGCTTTCCAACGCGGCGTGAAGAACGCTTACGATTTTCCCGGCTTTGTGCCGGCGTACATCCGTCCGCTGTTTTGTGAAGGCCGCGGGCCGTTCCGCTGGGTAGCGCTCTCGGGCGATCCCGCGGACATCGCTGTGACCGACGACCTGGTCCTGGAAATGTTCCCGCAGAACCGTATCCTCGACCGCTGGATCAAGCTCGCGCGCAAGCGCATCAAGTTCCAGGGACTGCCGGCGCGCATATGCTGGCTGGGCTATGGCGAACGCGCCCAGTTCGGCCTGGCCATGAATGACCTGGTCAAGAAAGGCAAGCTCAAGGCGCCGATTGTGATCGGGCGCGATCATCTCGATTGCGGCTCCGTGGCGTCTCCATATCGCGAGACGGAAGCCATGAAGGACGGCAGCGACGCGGTGGCTGACTGGCCGCTGCTCAACGCGTTGCTCAACACCGCCAGCGGCGCCAGTTGGGTTTCCATCCATAACGGCGGCGGGGTGGGGATTGGCTATTCGCTGCATGCCGGGCAAGTGACCGTCGCCGACGGAACGGACGCCATGGCTAAACGCATCGAGCGCGTGCTAACCAATGATCCGGGGATCGGCGTGGCCCGGCATGTGGATGCGGGATACGACGAGGCAAAGAGCTTTGCCGAGAAGAGCGGAGTGAAGATACCGATGGGCGGTAGTTAAATCCCGAGCGGAGTGAGGGATCCCTACAGCTACAAAGGATGCGAAGGCTACACCGGCTTCAAGCCGACAGAATTCTGAACACTTTGTGGCACGACTGAAGCATGCCTTGATACTTGCAGAGGCTGAAGCCTACGCCAGACTAGTTTTCAAAAAGTGCCATAGGGCCGCCAATATTTGAAGGTCAAAGCCACATCTCCTTATCTCCTGCTGGCCAACATCGGCCAGCTGATTACCCTGCGTGGAGGGGTCACGCCGCGCCGCGGCCCCGCGCTCAAGGAAATCGGCCTAATAGAAGACGCCGCCGTGCTCTGCGGCGGCGGAAAGATCATCGCCGCCGGTCGCCGGCGTGATCTGCTGCGCGATCCCTGGATAAAGAAGAACCGGAAAAACCGGCGCAAGCTGCACGAGCTTGACTGCCAGGGCGGCGTTGTTTTGCCGGGCCTGGTTGATTGCCATACGCATCCGGCTTTTGTTGCACCTAGACTCGTAGATTTTGACAAGCGCATCAGCGGGGCATCGTATGAAGAAATCGCGGCGGCTGGGGGTGGCATCCGGTCAAGTGTTGCAGCGGTGCGCGGGGCTTCGCGTAAAGAGCTGGCTGCAAACGTACTCAGCGGACTGCAGGCGTTGCTGGAACATGGCACGTCCACGGTGGAAGCCAAGTCTGGCTATGGATTGAGCACGGAAGCTGAGATCAAGTCGCTGGAAGCCATTGGCCACGCGGCGCGGCGCTGGCCGGGGACGGTGCAGCCTACGCTGCTGGCGGCGCACGTGGTCCCGCCGGAGTTCGCCGGCAGGCCGGACCAATACGTAGAAAAAGTCTGCGACGAGATCATTCCCTTGGTCGCGCGCAGAAAGCTGGCGAAATACGTGGACGTGTTTTGCGAGCGCGGCGCGTTCACCGTGGAGCAATCCGAGAAAATCCTAGCGGCGGCGCGGCGCAGCGGGCTGAATACACGCGCGCACGTGGGCCAGTTTACGCCTTCACGGTTAAGTGGATTGCTCGTGCACATGCCGGCGTCGCTGGACCACATGGACTGCGTTGTCGCAGAAGATATTCCCGCTCTTGCTGGCACCGACACCGTGGCCGTCCTGCTGCCCGGCGCGAACTATTTTCTCGGACACAAGGAATTTCCGGACGCGCGGCGGTTGATTGACGCCAGCGTTCCCATAGCTCTGGCCACCGACTACAATCCGGGGACATCGCCCACGCCCAGCCTGCCGTTCGTCATGTCGCTGGCCTGCACGCACATGAAGATGTCGGCGGAAGAAGCCATCTCGGCGACGACCATCAACGCGGCGTGCGCAATGCGGTTGCAAAGCCGCAAGGGAAGCATTGAGCCCGGCAAAGACGCTGACTTGGCGATCTTCGGAGCGGGAATTAAGGACTACAGGGAAATCGCTTATTGGTTTGCCTGGAACCGCTGTGTTGAAATGGTGGTTGCGGGAGAACGGCAAAATTTTGCCGCGGATTGACGCGGATGTGCGCGGATCAGAAGGTCAGTTAGGAATCAACACAAGTAATTTTGGGTATGGCAAAGTTGCAGGCAAAACTCGGGTCTTTGTGTCTGCGGACGGCATCTGCCTTCGTCGCGCTTAGCCTTTGTGCGGTTGCCGGTCAGCCAAGCAGCGCTGAGATAGGCGCTGCACAACAAACTCAAAGCCCGCAGCAATCGCAAGCCGGTGCCGCGCCATCACCCATGCCGCCGGCAGAATCTTCACCAGCTCCGCAAGCGTCTTCTGCCGCGCAATCCACTCCCCCACCTTCGTCTTCGCCAACGCCGGAAGCCGGCTATGCGCCGCAAGAGTCACCCACCGCGTCTCCAGCTCCCACGCCTGTGCCGCTGCCCGCACGCTCTGGGCCGAGCCCGCTGCTTCCACCATTGAATGACCGCGAGATTGTGGTGACGGCCGTCGGCGATGTGATGCTGGGTACCACCTTCCCTGACGCAACCGGCGGCCTGCTGCCGCCCAACGATGCGGCTGATTTGCTCCAGGAAGTTACGCCACTCCTGAAACGGGGTGACATTGTCTTTGGCAATCTGGAAGGGCCGCTCACCGAGGGCGGCACCTCCCTTAAGTGCAGAGGCAAGGCGCTGGGCAATTGTTACGCGTTCCGTGTTCCGCCGCGCTATGCCGCGCACCTGAAAGCTGCGGGTTTCACCGCGATGGGCCTGGCCAACAATCACGCCATGGATTTTGGCCAGGAGGGCCGAACCAGTTCGCGCACAGCGCTGGACGCGCAGGGAATCGCACACAGCGGCGAGATTGGCGACATCGCCCACTTAACGGTGAAGGGCAGGAAGATCGCGATCATCGCATTCGCAACCTATCCCGGCGCATACAACCTTCTCGATCTTGACGACGCTCTGGCGGCAGTCCGGCAGGCGCGTGCGGAGGCCGACCTGGTGATCGTCTCTTTTCACGGTGGCGGGGAAGGCTCGGCGCGACAACACGTGCTGGCCGGCGACGAAAAATTTCTGGGCGAAGACCGCGGCGACCTTCGTCGCTTTGCCCACGCCGCGATTGACGCCGGCGCGGGACTGGTGGTCGGAAGCGGCCCGCATGTGGTTCGCGCCATGGAAATCTATCAGGGCAAGCTGATCGCCTATTCGCTGGGCAACTTCGCGACGTATGGGCCGTTCAACTTGAACGGCGAGAATGGGCTGTCGCTGATCCTGGAAGCCCATCTGGCGCCAGATGGTTCATTCCTGAGCGGCCAGATCTATCCCGTTCGGCAGCCCAAGCCCGGCGGGCCAAAGCTTGATCCGGCGATGAGCATCGTGCCGGTGCTGCGCAGCTTATCGCGCGCGGATTTTCCCAAAAGCGCGGTGGCCGTGGGTCCCCGGGGCGAACTGTGGCGTCCCGGTGCGGAGGTCCCCGAATGCAGCAACGCGCCGGACCAGCTTGAACAACTGTTTCACGCACGGGCCTGTGGTATCTTCCCCTAGCGGAATTCGCAACAAATTTGCAAAGGAACCCGGCTCACGCGGCTGTAGCGCAGTGAGTCCAAGAGAGTACATGCCTTCAAAAAAGCTCTTCATTCTCTTACTTCTCTTGCCGGCGCTGGCCGCTGCGCAACGGCTGCCCCAGGGGATTGCTCCGCAACACTACAGCCTGACATTCACCCCGGACCTGGCCCAGGCCACCTTTAGCGGCGACGCCACCATCCTGGTCCAGGTGCAGAAGCCAGGGGCCTCCATCACGCTGAACGCTGCGGAACTGGAGTTTCAGGAAGCCTCGGTCACGCAAGGGGAGAAGACGCAGCCGGCCCAGGCCAGCTTGGCTCCGGCGAAAGAACAAGTTACTTTGGCCGTAGCCACGCCGCTGGAGATCGGGCCGGCCAGCATCCACATCAAGTTCACGGGTATTCTCAATGACAAGCTGCGCGGCCTCTACCTGGCGCGCACGCCACGCCGCAGATACGCGGTCACGCAATTTGAGCCGACCGATGCCCGCCGCGCGTTTCCCGCTTTTGATGAACCGCAGTTGAAAGCCACGTTTGACATCACGCTGATTGTGGACAAGGGCGATACCGCGATTTCCAACGGGCACATAGTTTCGGACGATCCCGGCCCGGGCGAAGGCCAACATACGCTCAAGTTTTCCACCACTCGAAAGATGTCCACCTATCTGGTGGCGATGGCGGTGGGCGACTTTGAATGCAACGAAGGCGCCTCTGACAATATCCCAATTCGCGTGTGCGGCACGCCCGACAAGAAGCCGCTGGGAATTGCCGCGCTACGCTATGCCAAAGAAATTCTGAAATATTACAACCAGTACTATTCCACGCCGTATCCCTTCGGCAAGCTGGACATTGTGGGCGCGCCTGATTTTGAAGCCGGAGCGATGGAAAACACCGCGGCAATTTTCTATCGTGAAACCGATCTGTTTATTGACGGCCAGAATTCCTCCGTGCTTTCGCATCAAAACGTTTTTGAAGTTCTGGCGCACGAGATGGCGCACCAGTGGTTCGGCGACCTGGTGACCATGAAGTGGTGGGACAACATCTGGCTCAACGAAGGTTTTGCCACCTGGATGGAGCTGAAGCCTTCGCAGGCGCTGCATCCGGAATGGAACGCCAACTTGGGCGCGGTCACGGCCACCAACCGGGCGCTCAATCTTGATGCTCTGGAAAACACCCATCCTATCCGGGCCAAAGCGGAAACGCCGGACGAGATTAACCAGTTGTTCGATCCCATCTCTTATGAAAAAGGCGGCGCCGTCCTGCGCATGGTGGAGCGGTATGTTTCGCCGGAGGTGTTTCGCCGGGGCGTAAACGCGTACCTGCGCAAATTCGCCTACAGCAACGCGACGGCGGAAGATTTCTGGCAGTCCGTGGCGGAAGCTTCCGGGCGCCCGGTGGACAAGATCATGCCATCGTTTGTGGAACAGGCCGGAGCGCCGCTGATTACCGTGAAGCTCTCCTGCACCACGCCGCCGCCGGAGCCCAAGGTGCGGCGCAGCAAGAAGTCGCGCAGGCGGGTGATCAAGCCGGCCGAACCCAAGACGGAAATTGTCATCGAACAGGAGCGGAACTGGGCTGATCCATCAGCGGGCAAGAGCAACACAGTGTGGCTGGTCCCGATTTGCATAAAGACCGGCGCCGCCAAGCCATTCTGCCAAGTGGTGAGCCAGAAGAAGCAGATTGTCCCGGCCACCGGCTGCTCTCCCTGGGCCTTTGTGAATGCCGGCGCCACCGGCTACTACCGGACGGAATACAGCGCTGCCGCCATGCAGCAACTTCTGGCGGTGGCCGCCAGCGAACTCACCCCCGCCGAACGCGTTTCCTTGTTGAGCGACGTGACCGCCATGGTTGGCTCCCGTCCGGACAGCATGGCCCATTATCTGGACCTGGTAACCACTATGAGTGCGGACACGGTGTCTTCTGAAGCGGAAATCTACGCGCCCATGCTCGATCGCATCCACAGCTATCTGCTTACCGATGCCGACAAGCCGGCGTATCTGGCCTGGGTGCGTTCCACCTTCGGCCCCGTCCTGGCCAAGCTTGGCTGGACGCCGGTTGCCGGTGAGAGCGACGACCGGCGCACTTTGCGGTCAGGGATCATCAGGATACTAGGCGAACATGGCGAAGATCCTGAAGTGATTCGCCGCGCCACCGAGCTTGCCCGCCAATATCTGAAGAACCCGCGGGCCGTCGATCCCAGCATGGCAGAGGACGTCCTGGTGGTGGCGGCAGTCAACGGAGACGCTGATCTTTTCCAGCAGCTCGATGCGCTGCAGCGTGATCCCTCTACAACCCCGGAGCAGCGCGCCAACGTCGACCGAGCGTTAGGCAGGTTTTCCGATGCAGGCATCGTGCAGAAACGGCTGGAGACCATCGTGAAGGATGCGCGTAACCAGGATGCCGCGGGATTCATCGCCAGCGTACTGACCCATGTTCCTGTGCAGAAAACAGCCTGGGAATGGATCAAACAGCACTGGCCGGAAATCGAGCCCAAGCTGACTTCGGGCAGCGGGAGCGCCATTGTTGGAGCGACGCGCACCTTTTGTGAAGTCCCCCTGCGCGAGGATGCCCGGCAATTCTTTACCGCGCACCCGGTCCAGGCGTCAGAACGCGCGTTTTCCCAGTCGCAAGAAATCAGCAACGGGTGCATCAAGACTCGCGGCAAGCTCCAGGCTGACGTGGCCGGCTGGCTGCAACAGCGCGGCGCAGACGGCAAAGCAGGGAACCGCTAACGGCCAGGCGTTTCGTAGGTTATGGTTGCCGGCCCTGACCGCTCGGCGCGCTGACGCACCAGGGAAGCGCTGCACCGCGGGCATCGAATCGCAAGTTGGTTGGGCCCGGTCCATGCCAGTGCCACCCCGGCGTTCATCGCGTCCTGCTCCACCTCAAAGACCTCGCCTTCCGACGCCCGGCCGGAAAAAAATCCGTAACGCTCCGGCTGCGCGGCTGGACGGACGTTCACGTGCGTGAAAAAAGCCGCTTCTTCGCCGCAACGGCGCTCCATTACCGTCGCCGTCCATTGCTGGTCTGGGCTGATGGACGAAGAAACCACGCGATCTGAGCATCGCGGCCGGGCGTGAAAATACACCACGCTCAACGCGATCACCGCCACCAGCATGCCCGCAGCAAAGCCCAGGCCAAAGCGCCACATTGTGCGGGCAAAAGGGTCCATTCGTTTATTCGGCCGCCTGCGCGTGGGCCGCGTGTTCAGCCACGCGCGCACGAATCGCGCGCCAGAGCTCTGTGCGTCCCGCGCCGGTTTTAGAGGAGTAAGGCAGAATCTCACTGATGCCGTGGTCGCGCGCCAGCGTGCCCAGCGCGTTCCGTAGCTTGTTGGCGGAGAGCTTGTCCGCTTTGGTGCCGACTACCAGAAACTCGCGCTGCGTGTGCTGCAGGTAGCTGATGAGCTTGTGGTCGGGCGCCTGCGCCGGAATGTTGGCGTCAATCAGCACCACACAAAGCCGCAGCGTCTTGCGGTCCTGCAGGTAGGGCTCAATGAACTTGGGCCATTCGGCGGAGATTTCGCGGGAAATCTTGGCGTAACCGTATCCCGGCAGGTCCACCAGCAGCATTTCCGGATGAGGCTGGCCGGGATTGGAATAAATCCCGATGAAGTTGATGGTGCGCGTGCGGCCCGGCGTGGAACTCACATGCGCCACCTTCTCCCCCAGCAGGGAATTGATCAGGCTGGACTTGCCCACGTTCGACCGGCCCAGGAAAGCGAATTCCGGGGGACCTTCCGGTGGGAAGGCGTGGGGATCGGTGGTGGCGAAGAGAAACTTGGCGATGGAGGCCTTCATGCGGTAACCACCAGTGTAGCGGAAAAGCAGTAACAGGTTCCCGTGCGGGCTGGCCAATGCGGTAGGCGTCCGCCCATTCGCTTACGGTGAGATCAAGGGTCCGGGGTCCAGCCGCGCGCCCAGGCTTCAAGGTAGAGTGCCGTTCCCGCCGTTGCGGGAATGACCGTTTCCGTTTGCGGGGTTGGTGCTGAGTTCACTGCAAACGCGCCTGATTTCATCCGTCAGCAGCCGCCGGACCTCGGCTTCGTCTTGAGCAGCTCCACGTTGTCTTTGGCTTTGAGAAATTCGTCCACGCAGGACGCCCACGTGCGCCAGCCCAGAGGCGAGTAAAGCGAACTCAGATGGAAGCCGATGGTGCCGCCGTCGCCCTTTTGCGTGGCGCGCCATTCGCCTGCGGCCAGCATCTGCGTCTTGAAGCGCTCTTCGATCAACTTAAGGCAGCTCACGCATTGCAGCCGGGCGGTGAGCGGATCATTGTCGGTCCAGCGGATTCCGCCGGCTTCGCCCTTTTTGCCGCAGCGGTGGGCATGATGCAGGTTATCACTTGCCGCCCTTTTTTGCCGGTTTGCCGGCGACCAGTTGCGGGTCAAGGCCCATGTCGCGCATCCGCTGGAGCGTGACGGCCACATACTTCGGTTCAATGTCCATGCCATAGCAAAGGCGACCTGACGATTCACAAGCAACGTGTGTGGTTCCTGCCCCGGCGAACAGATCAGCAACCATATCACCTGGTAGCACCCTTCTCTTTCCTGCTTGTTAAAGGTCTCTAATCTGCCGTGCGCGAATCAGGTATCTAGGCCGGGAAATTCCCCATGTCACCTGATGGTCACACGACCCTGAGAGGTCCACACTCACCGCGTCGCATCAGTTTTTCATGCTGGTGCTCAAAGCAGCTTCCAAGTTGGGCATCGTGTGCTAAGTAGGAAAACAGCATACGCCGGAGGAGCGCCCCCCAAGTTCCGCCGTTAATTGAAACAAATGTCAAAAAGCTGTCGACCAGGAGAAGCCACCATGCTTACTGCGCTTCCACGGCGTACATTGCTGCCGCCCGTGGTGTCCCCACAGCTGATGACAGACGCTCGGTTTCGCCCAGCGTGGAGAGCACCGTGAGCGGAAGAGCAGAGTCCGCCCGCAAGAAAGGACTTTGACGGTCATGAACTACATCAAAGAAACAGCCTGCGCCACCCCGGTGTTGCCACCGCTCACCGGCGATCGCCTTTGGAGCGGACTCTCACGCGTGACCACCGCCGCGCGGCGTTTCGCCTGCGACTTGCGGGCCAGTGATCCCTTGCTCTTCCACCTGGGATGGATCATGCAGGCGCTGATACCGTTGTTTGCCGTCATGGCCGCCGCCTATCATTTTTCCGGACATGCGGCGAACGTGAATGGCATCAATCCCTCGGGCATCAATCCATGGACCAAGCCGATCAAGTTTGCCACGTCCTTGTCCACGCTTCTATGGACTCTTGCGCCCATGTTGCTGGCCCTGCGCGTTCCCGAGTGGCAGAGAAAGGCTGCGCGGCAGGCGATCGCCTTTGGCGCGGTGATGGAAATGGTCTGCCTGACGGCCCAGGCCGGCCGCGGCGCCTACTTCTCCGGTCCGGCCACGTTGACTGACGCGGTGGTCTTTCGCGGCACATCAGCCATGATCTCAGTCATCACCGCCGTCTGCCTGTGGATGACCGTGCTTTACTTCGTCAACAGCCGTGTGGCGCTGGCGGACAAGATGATGCTGGCCGCCATCCGCTTCAGCCTGGTGATCTTCATGATCGGGAACGCCGTCGGTGGCTACATGCTGGCGCGAGGATCGCATACCGTTGGCGCCCCCGATGGCGGTCCGGGCATGCCCTTCACCAACTGGAGCACCACGGCCGGTGACCTGCGCGTGGCGCACTTCATCGCCATCCACGCCATTCAAATTCTGCCCCTGTTGGCCTGGGGCTTGCGGGAACTGATGCCGCCTGCTCCAGAACGAAGGCTTCGCCTGGTTCTCTACGCCGCCAGCGCGGTGCTGTCACTGGCCGTTGCCGGAGCGTTTATTCAAGCCGCGATGGCCCACCCATTGATGCCGATGGCCCAGACGCAGCAAGCGGCGCGGATTCCCTAGAGCCGGGTTCAAACAGGGCTCAAGGTGATTGCGATCACCCAAAGTCGAGCCGAAAGGATGAAAGCCAGGGGACCTGGGTGCCCCTCATCCCGCGCCGGCGTACGCCATGGTCGCCGCAAACAGCACTGGTATAGCACCAAATTCTGTGCTAACGTGTGCTGCCTTTTTTCCCCCACGAATTTGAATGCGCCACCTCTTTCAATTCGCCAGGACGGAACCAGCGCCTGCCGTCCCTTTACACGCCCAGGCGCCTGAACTGCGCGAGGCCCAATTGGCGGCCATCTACTACGGTCGGCGCACCGGCGGCGACTTCTACGATTTTTGCCGTGTCAGCCCGATTCGCGTGCTGTTCGCTCTGCTGGACGTGGCCGGACGCCTGGATGAGAACCGCGGGATCATCGCCGCGGCGCAAAGCACTCTGCGCACCACGGGAGCAGAGTTGCTGGCCCAGGAAGAAGCCAACGAGCCCGACGCCATGATTGAAATCTGCCTGCAGCTGAACAAGAGCATCCTGAAAGCGGCGGGAGGCACCTGTCCCTGCCCGGTCTTTGCCGGCTGCTACAACGAAAATCTGGGAACGGTTTGTTACTTCAATGCCGGCCACACGCCCGGGTTGGTGCGCGACGACGTGGGAATCGTGGAGCTGCACGCCACGGGTCTTCCGCTGGGACTGTTTTCACACTGTACGCCGGATGCGTCCATTGTGGCCATTACGCCTGGTGCCGCCCTCCTGGTGGTTTCCCGCGGAACCATCAAAGCCAAGTGGAAAGAGGAAGAATTTGGCATGGAGCAGGTGAAGGACAGTCTGCAGCGAGCCAAGTCGCAAAGCGCGAAGGAAATCTGCTCGACCGTTGTCGAACAGGTCCAGGTACACATGCGCAAAGGCCCGGCGCGCGGTGATGTGACCGTCCTGGCCTTGGCCCGTCCGACGAGCGCGAAGTCGCTGGCTGCGGTGAGCTAACGCGCGGCCTAGCCGCGGTTGGATGGCACGGGTTGCGCAGACTACACACTAGGTTGTCAAAGATCATCCTCTGACTGGTATCAGCCAGAAACATCTAAATCATTGCTGGGAAGTGCGGATCACGCTGCTTCCTCTCGCTTTGCTGCGGACGCAGCCAACCCTATGCTTCGGTTGGTTCTGCGTTCGCCTGCGCAAATCTGCGGCGACACTTCCTGTTCCCGAATCGGCCTTGAACCAAGTCTGTGCGCGTCCTTTGAAGCTGGCTCTTTCTTCCTCTTTGTTCCTTTGTGCGCTCCGTGGTAAAGGGCCAACAGCTTCGCCGCCATCTGTATTGTCACAGCCAGTTTCCCCGCCGTCTTGCAATCCATCCGCCCGTCAATCACCGCCTCAGCCATTACCGCCAGCGTCACCTGGATCGCGTTGAAATCCATAGAGATGTCCGCCGGACCGAACTCCCCTCTGCCGCGGCTCCGCATCCGCCGGACCACTTCTTCCAGCACCGCCCGCCGTTCCCGCTCCCGCCTCGCCGCCAGCGCGTGCTGACCCGCGTGCGCGTAGCATATGTGCGCGCCTTTCTCCGCCGGGGCCTTGCACTGCTCGCCATTCTTGCGAAACACCTGGCACCGCCGGTAATAGGCATACCTCAGCTCCGGCGCCGAGTTCGTAGCTCCCGAATTCTCGTTTCTGTAAGTTAGCTGGCTCATCTCTGGCTTTCCGATTACGGGCGATGTCGGCGATGACGTGCGATTCCGGCGATCTCCCCCATCCCTCCCCCGGTGGACTCAACTAGGATTCCAAAGTACTTAGCTTGGGTCATCCCAGCAAATTCCCCTTCAAACGGGTATCAAACTGGCTTCAAATTGCTCCGGAGTCCGGGTTTTCTGCTTTTCTGTTTTCGCTAGCTGCTAGAAGCCAGCCGCCAGTTGCATGCGGCTACGCCGCATTCTACCTTATATTCGCCGACAAATCAATAGCGAAATAGGACAATGTCCCCTCCGAGACGACGGTCGCGTGGCTCAGCCGCCCCGGCTGTGCAGGGTGTAAGCCCAGGCCTTCAGAGCAATGGAACGACTTCCCAAAACGAGAGCCCATCAGGCTTAAATGAGCAGTCTGAGATACCAAAGCTCAGCCCCGTAGGCGCGTCACGAGTTAGCCCAGCACGGCCCCGAGGCGCGCATCGCGCGCTGAGCAGGTAAGTGCTGGGTAGCGGAACAAACGAATCCTTCCTCACGCCGTAGGCCCGCGCGCAGCGACGCGGAGCGCAGAATCTCGGTGCCCATGGAATTTAGTGGTCAATTAAATGGTCGATGATGGTCTAGAGCGAAAATGAAATCTATTTCAACAGACTCTCCGGGATCATATGAGCATTTTTTATGTTTTCTCGCTCCGAAATCAGGCGCTCTAACACGGAGTTGTGATACAGACCTGCCCACAGCCACTTCTGCCTTGCTCTCTCGTCGAGTTTGCGTCGATTCAGCTCGCGGTGGATTTTCCCCTTATGAGCGTTTAGAAGTTGGAGCCTGTTCGTGAAATTGACTTGCATGAACCCATTGGTTTCGGCATATCTGTAAGCGGCGTAGAGATAGTTCACAAAAGTGGCGCCATCCTCGCCTCGCTTGAGCGAAGGTGGCCATATCTTTTCTGTTTCCGATTCTGTCTGAGTTATGAGCTGCTTGTCGATTACGATCCTTGGATATGCGGCCACTTGGTGTTCCAACCGATAGGATTCATTGAGCGCTGGACCGAAGATGAAATCGTCATCTATATGACAATCCCTCATGCACACTCCTCCTCGTATCAGAATGCCATCTCTCGCAAGCAAATCGCACTGCATCTGAACCAAATACTGGATTTCAATGTTTACTCGCTCGATTAGATTCGTGTGATGCGGCGATATTTCGGTGTGTCGGACTATCAGGTCGGAAAAAGTGCGAGTCGTCGTCCATGTCTTAAAAGAACCATCTAGCTTCAAAACGCCTGAGCTTGCCTTGGTTTTTTGCGTCGTTTTGCGAAGGAGCTTGAGAATTGGGGCAGGACTTCTTGATTTCTCTACCCGTTGTCCAAATCCGAGCACATCCAAAAAGGTCAGGATCGCTCTCTTGTATTCAACTTTCATATTGCCTTCATTGTATTAACTGCGCTTTTTGTGACATTGCAGATCAATGTTTTAGTTTCAGGGCAGCATACGCGATTAGCAGAGACATGATGCTGATGATGAGGGCACCCAAGGGACTGATGATGTCCTTGACAATCGCCGTCACCGTTTCTCTGCGCTCCTTCCTTTCCTGCCTGATCTTGGACCGCAAGTCGGCATATGCCTTTGGCGTTAGAATTGTTGGCCCGAAGAAGTCATCCCATGCGTCCTTGTCTGAATGTGAGGGAATCGGCACCTTTAGATGGCGGGCCCGCCGTACTAGAGCGTCACTGTGAGCAATCGAGATATTCATATCAAGCTCACTTAACTCTGCCTCGTCATCAGCGATCATCAGTGCAACTTGTTGTTGAGTGTGATCCTGTTTGCGTAGACTTTCCACTTTTGTGTGATAAGCCCTCGTCATCTTGTTGAGGCGTCTCTGCATTCTCCAAATCTCATCGAAGATCATTTAATGCCTTTCTTTTGGAAACGACAGGTTTATTTGCCGTCGATGCGGCACTGATAAATCTTAACCGTTGTCAGTTGCTAGAGTGTGCCGCCAGTCGCAATTTCTGACTTGACACATCTCGGAATCTATCATATACATTGTATCTGAATGAAAGTTCTCTCAACCCGCGAGGCCGCCAAGAAATTGGGTATACATTTCACGACACTGGCTCATTATCTCGCTGCTGGGAAACTCCCGATGCCAACAATTCTTGATGTTGGCACTTCCAAACTCCACGCTTGGAGCGAGGAAGACATTGAACGGGCCCGCCAACTCCTGCCCAAGATCGCCAACGGCAGGAAGACCCGGTACAAGAAGAAGCAGTCAGCAGTCAGCAATCAGCCAAAGCAACGAAGAAGAAAAAAATAAGTAAAACCCAAAGCAGATTCCTCACCATTAAAGCGGTTCGGAATGACAAACCCAACGGACAGCGCCAGTGCTTCTAACACTGACGCCGCCCTAACCAACGTCACCTGACGAGAGGAAACGATGGCTACCAATAAAGCTAAACGCTCCACTTCTTTGGCGCAACCTGCGCGCCGCCGCCCGCCACACAAAACCGCCGCGTCCAAGACCACAAAACCCAAGACCAGAAAGCCCAAGACCAGAAAGCCCGAAGCCGCCCCAACCAAAACAACGAAGTCCAAGCGGTCGCTCCCGTCCCTGCCGATGCCCATCATCACCAAGCGCGGACAAACCACCATCCGCCGCTATGACGGACGGCGCTTCTACCGCTTTGAAGAAGCCAAGGGCAAACCCGTGGACTACGTCGAAGTGTTCACCAGCGGCGAATACCACGCCCTCGACGTCCGCTTTCAGGACAAAACCGCCATGCACTTTGTGATCGAACCGGGCTTCACCCTCGACACCGAATACTGCGATTGGAAAACCGGCAACTGGCGTCCCATCAAGAAATGGCCGCTTATCCGCAGCGCGACATTCAATTCCTGAATTACAACCAGCGGCGCCAGGTTGCCGTGATCGCAACGTGATCGCCGTCATCGGAAAACAGAACGGTTGCCGCGGATTTTCGCAGATGAACGCTGATATAGCGATTAGCCGCAAATCAGCGCGAAGGGCCGCGAATCAGATCACAAAGACGCGAGGCCGACTAGCGCGCCGAACCGCTTGCTTCAAGGGCTGATCCAACGCCGAAAAAGGAATGCTCGACGGCGGTGTGGAGCGAAGCGACAGGATTAAAGATACCGTTCGCGGTGAACTTCCTGCACGTCTGGGATCGGCTGGACCGCTTCCTCGGGAACTTCCGGCAACGGCCTTTCCAGCGCGAACTTCAGCACCTGGTCCATATTTTCCACCGGATGGATCTTCATCTGGCTGCGGATGTTCTCCGGCACCTCTGGCAGGTCGCGTTCGTTCTCTTTGGGGATGATGGTTTCTTTGATGCCGGCGCGCAGCGCGGCCAGCAGCTTTTCTTTCAGGCCGCCGATGGGCAGAACTTTCCCGCGCAGGGTGATTTCACCGGTCATGGCCACGTCGCGGCGGACGGCAATCTTGCTCATGGCGCTGGCGATGGCCGTCGCCATCGTGATGCCCGCCGAGGGCCCATCTTTGGGAATAGCGCCTTCGGGCACGTGGATGTGAATGTCCACGTTGCGGTAGAAATCTTTCGGCAGCCCCAGGCGCGACGCGCGTGAACGGACGTAAGACATGGCGGCGTGGGCCGACTCCTGCATTACGTCGCCCAACTGGCCGGTGATGGTGAGCTTGCCCTTGCCGGGCACAATCGCCACTTCCGTGCTGAGGATGGAGCCGCCCACTTCCGTCCAGGCCAGCCCGGTGACCAGGCCGACTTCATTCTTCTCATGGGCCAGGGTGTCACGGAACTTGGTGACGCCCAGAAAGTCTGAGATGTTTTTCTCAGTCAGCGCAACGCTGTAGCCGGGCCCTTCTTTCACTACCTTGCGCGCCACTTTGCGGCAGATGTTGCCGATCTCGCGCTCCAGGTTGCGTACACCGGCCTCCCGCGTGTACGAGCGGATCACTTCTTTGAGGGCGTCCTCACTAAATTCGATTTGCTTTTCTGTGAGCCCGGTGGCCGTGCGCTGTTTGCGCACCAGGAACTGCTTGGCGATTTCGATTTTTTCCAGCTCGGTGTAGCCGTGCAGCCGTAATACTTCCATGCGGTCCTGTAGCGCCGCAGGCACGGTGTGCAGAACGTTGGCCGTGGCCACAAAGAAGACCTGGGAGAGATCGTATTCCACGTCCAAGTAGTGGTCCTGGAACATCCAGTTCTGTTCCGGATCCAGGACTTCCAGCAGCGCCGCTGAGGGATCGCCGCGGAAGTCGGAAGCCATCTTGTCCACTTCATCCAGCATGAAGACCGGGTTCTTGGTGCCGGCCTTCTTCATCATCTGGATAATCTGGCCGGGAAGCGCGCCGATGTAGGTGCGGCGATGCCCGCGAATCTCAGCTTCATCGCGCACGCCGCCCAGCGACATGCGGACGAACTTGCGTCCCGTGGCCCGCGCAATCGACATGCCCAGTGAAGTTTTTCCCACACCCGGAGGCCCGACAAAGCAGAGAATCGAACCCTTGGGGTTCTTCACCAACTGGCGGACAGCCAGAAATTCCAGGATGCGGTCTTTGATTTTTTCCAGGCCGTAGTGGTCCTGGTTCAGGATTTTTTCCGCGTGCTCAATGTTGCGGATTTCCTTGGATTTCTTCTTCCACGGCACGGCCAGCAGCCAGTCCAGATAATTGCGCGACACCGTGGACTCGGCCGACATAGGCGGCATGGCTTCCAGCTTCTTGAGTTCCTGGATGGCCTTTTCCTGAACGTCTTTGGGCATGCCGGCGGTGTCAATCTTCTTTTTCAGCTCGTCAAATTCGCTTTTCTCGCCGCGGCCCAGCTCTTTCTGGATGGCCTTGATCTTCTCGTTGAGGTAGTACTCTTTCTGCGCGCGCTCCATCTGCCGCTTCACCCGCGTCTGGATGGTGCGGTCCATGTTCAACTTTTCAATTTCGATGTCCAGCACGTCAGCGATGCGGTTGAGCCGCTCCACGGGATCGAAGATTTCCAGCAATTCCTGCTTTTCTTCGATGGAAAGCTGCAGGTTCTGGGCGATGGTGTCACCCAGTTTGGCCGGGTCGCTCATGCCGGTGATGATCACCGGCTCCAGGTTCAGTGACTGGCACAGCTTCACGTACTGGTCAAACAGGCCGTGCACCCGCTGCATGGCTGCTTCCAGCACCGGGGTGGAATCGGTGGAGTACTTCACGGTACGGACGGTGGCTTCAAAATAGCCGTCATTGTTGAGCAGGGTGAGGACTTTACCGCGTTCCACGCCTTCCACCAGGACTTTGATGTTGCCGTCCGGCAGCTTCAGGTTCTGGACGATGTTGGCAATGGTGCCGACCTGATAAATTTCGTGGGGCTTGGGCTCGTCCACGCTGGCGTCATGCTGCGTGGCCAGGAAAATCTTCCGGTCAGAGGCCAGGGCCTCTTCCAGGGCGCGCACGCTGGACTCGCGGCCCACGATGAACGGCGTCATCATGAAGGGGAAAATCACCACGTCCCGGATGGGCATCATGGGCAGCTTGCGTGTCTCGAATTTTTCCTTGTTCTGGGTCACTGATTCGCCTTCTGCCCCGGACATCTGAACCCGTCCGGAAGCGCTCGTCTGAGCAAGGATATCATGCAGCGCGAGAGTATTTCTCCGTGCATTCTAACGCCCAACAGAATCAATGGGATAAGCAAAAAGCCCGCTATTTAAGCGGGCTGATTACTTACGTACTCAGGGATTCTTATCCGGCTTTTTCCATGGCCGGCAGGGAAACGTCGCGGCGGTCCACCATTTCCTTGGTGACTTCAAATTCCTTCACGCGTTTCTGGCTGGGCAGGTGGTACATCAGGTCCAGCATCAGCTCTTCCAGGATCATGCGCAGGCCGCGGGCGCCCACTTTGCGCTGCATGGCTTCGCGGGCGATGGCCGCCAGAGAGCCATCGGAGAAGCGCAGCTTCACGTTCTCAAACTCAAACATGCGCTGGTACTGCTTGATGATGGCGTTGCGCGGCCGGGTTAGGATTTCGATGAGCGCGGCTTCGTCCAGGTCGTTGAGGATGCCCACCACCGGCAGGCGTCCGACGAACTCCGGTATCAGGCCGAAGCGGACCAGGTCCTGCGGTTCGGCTTTCTGCAGAAGTTCGGTGTCCCGCTTGCTGGCTTCAGTGAATTCCTTTTCCTTCTGCTCGTTAGTGCGGAAGCCCATGGACTTTTTGCCGATGCGCCGGGCCACGATCTTCTCCAGGCCCACAAACGCGCCGCCGCACAAGAACAGGATGTTGGTGGTATCCACCGGCGTGAATTCCTGGTGGGGATGCTTGCGCCCGCCCTGCGGAGGCACGTTGGCGATGGTGCCTTCCAGGATCTTCAGCAGCGCCTGCTGCACGCCTTCACCGCTTACGTCGCGGGTAATGGAGGGGTTCTCATCCTTGCGGCCGATCTTGTCAATCTCGTCAATGTAGATGATGCCGGTCTGCGCGCGGCCCACGTCGCCGTCGGCGGCCTGCAACAACTTGAGCACGATGTTTTCCACGTCCTCGCCCACGTAGCCGGCCTCGGTGAGGGTGGTGGCGTCCACGATGGCGAAGGGCACATCGAGCATGCGGGCCAAGGTCTGTGCCAGAAGCGTCTTGCCGGTGCCTGTGGGGCCGATCAGCAGAATGTTGGACTTGGTGAGCTCGACTTCGTTGCCCTTGGTGCGGTTCATGTGGATCCGCTTGTAATGGTTGTAAACGGCAACCGAGAGCTTCTTCTTGGTCTGGTCCTGGCCGATCACGTATTCGTCCAGGAAGGTCTTCACTTCCTGGGGTTTGGGCAGGTGGTTGGGAGCAGCCGCGGCATGCGATTCGGTGCGGTCATCTTCCAGAATGGAATTGCAGACGGCCACGCACTCATCGCAAATGTACGCGCGGGGATAATCGCTGGGGGAAGAAATCAGTTTGGCGACGGCATCCTGCGACTTATGGCAGAACGAGCAACGAAGGGTCTCTTCCGGCGATCTAGGCTTCACGACTACTCCTCGATTTAAGGCAGGTTTTGGATTGCTGGCCAGCGGCCTGCCTCAGCTCCGGTACTCTATTTATGCTTGTAAATGATATCGTCAATAATGCCATATTCCTTGCCCTGCTGCGCACTCATTATGAAGTCGCGTTCCACGTCTTTTTCCACCTTTTCCAGCTTCTGACCACTGTGTTTCGAGATCAGCTGGTTGGTGATTTCCCGCATCCTCAAGATTTCACGGGCATGTATGTCAATGTCCGTGGCCTGGCCGCTCAAGCCCGACATGAGGGGCTGGTGGATCAGTATCCGGGACGTAGGTAAGGCGAAACGCTTACCCGCTGCCCCGGCGCAAAGCAACAGCGCCGCCATGCTGGCCGCCTGGCCACAGCAAATCGTCATCACGTCCGGACGCACAAACTGCATGGTGTCATAAATTGCCATCCCGGCGGTGATCGAGCCTCCAGGAGAATTTATATATAGTTGGATGTCTTTTTCGGGGTCTTCTGCTTCAAGGAACAATAGCTGGGCGATCACCAGGTTCGCAATGGTGTCATCAATAGGGGTGCCGATGAAGATAATATTGTCACGCAACAGGCGGGAATAGATGTCATAAGCGCGCTCTCCGCGGCTTGTCTGCTCAACCACCATGGGTACAAGTGCCATTTTGCAAGTTCCTCCGTGACAAAAATCTGCTTACTCTTCCGGCCGGTAATACAGAAAGTTTAACGCTTTTTCGCCGCGCATGCGGGCGCGTATGCGATCCAGGCCGTTGTCCTGGGACAGTTGCTTCCGCACTTCTTCCGGGGTTTGGTTGGTCTGCTGGGCCAGGGTCACTATTTCCTGGTCCAGCTCCTGGTCGCTTACCTGGATGTCTTCCGCGTCAGCGATCCGGTGCAGCAGAATGCCGGACTTGACCTCTTTGGTGGCGGCGTCACGCTGTGCGGCACGCAGGCGGGGAAAGTCCAGGCGCTTCATGTCTTCCGTGCGCATGCCCTGGGCGGCCAGGGCGCGCAGTCCGCGCTCCAGGCGCAGATCAATGTGGTGTTCCACCATGGATTGCGGCACGGGAAACGCGTGTTTCTCGATGAGGGCCTCAATCAGTTTTTCCTTGGCGGCATGCTCCGCCTCATGGAAGAGCTGGTGCTCCATGTTTTCCCGCATGCGCTGCTTCAGTTCGTCCAGGCCCTGGATCTCCTGGCTGAGTTGCTTGGCGAAGTCGTCATTCAACTCGGGCGTGGTCTTTTTCTTGATGACGTTGAGTTTCACGTGGTAGCTAAAGGTCTTTCCCGCCAGGCGCGGATCGTGGAATTCTGCGGGGTAAACCACGTCAAAGCTGCGTTCTTCGCCGGCCTTCATGCCGCGAATGTTTTCGGAGAACTCAGGAATGGTGTTGGCCCCGCCGATTTCCACCAGGACTTCATCCATCTTTACCGGCTTGGCTGCTTCGGCTTCGGGAGCCGCGGTGGATTCATCTTTTGGCGTGGCCTGGAATGATACCTGGGCAAAGTCGCCGTCGGCAGCCGCGCGCTCTTCGCTGATGGCGTCATAGCTGGCCTGGTTCTCGCGCAGCTTCTGCAGCTCGGCTTCCACGTCTTCGTCAGTAACTTTCACTTCCGGCTTTTCCACCGGGATGCTTTTGTAGTCGCCGAGTTCAAATTCGGGCATCACGTCAAAACGCGCGGTGAAGCGCACAGGCTCGCCCGGCTTGGCCTCCAGCTTGGTGATGGCCGGAGCCGAGATGGGTTGCAGGCCGTTGGACATGACGGCCACGCGGAAATACTGCGGAACCAGCCGCTCCAGCAGATCTTCCTGGATCTTGTCGGCGAAGCGGTTCTTCACCACGCTGCCCGGGACCTTGCCCTGGCGAAAACCGGGCACACGAGCCTGTTTGGTGTAGTTCTTCACCAGGCTGTCCCGCTGTTCTTCCACCTCTTCCGCGGGAATCTCCACGGTGATTTCGCGACGGCAGGCGGCATAGATGTCTTCGGCGGCTTCCTGAGCGCCGCTTTCCGCCGGGCTGGGCGAAGGGGCGTCGGGCGTCGCCTGGGATTCTGGCTCTTCGGCCAGCTTGTTTTCAGGGTTTACGTTGTCCAAGTGTTTTTCCTTCAATCGTCTAGTGGGGGACGGCAAAATCGGGTCTCGACTGCCACAATCTTCCAAACTCCCAGTGTAAGAGAGTTTTCTCCTGCTGGTCAAACCCGGGCCGGGTTCCGGCCGGTTACCATCGTGTTCAAAAAGCCTCGAAAGTTAGGCATTCTTCAGGTTTTAAGGGCGTCCAGACCTTCGAAATTGGCCCGGAATTAGCATTTTTTTACTTGCTTTCGCCCCGCTTCCGGGGAATACTTTGTTGTAACAGCAAGACATTATTCAGACGACGGATAAGATGAGACTCGCAATCCTTTCCATCTCGACGGATAGGGTGTTGACACCCATCCGCAATGCGGTGTTGGCCCACGCCGGCTACGGCGTAATTCCCGCCACCAGCATCGAATCAGCCTTGAAGATTCTCCGTGGCCGCCACGTGTGTGCGGTGATTGTGGGCAACTCCATTCCAGCCAGTGAGCGGCGCATGCTCTGCTCGGAAGCGCAAAGGCGCGGCGTTCCGTCCGTGGTCCTGGACCCCTACGAGCAGGTGGGCGACGACAAATCTGAATTGCACATCAACCCGCTCGAAGGCCCGGAAGTCTTCCTGGACGCCCTGGCCAGCCTGGTGCAGCGCGACCACCTGGAGTGCGCCGGGGCCGCCCACGCATAAGCTGGAGTTCTGCTCAAGAATCAGCCAAAGTAGCATGGACCGCATTGCGCCCTGGTTTGCGCATGACTTCCCGATGACAGCGATCACGTTGCGATCACGCGCGATCACGGCGATTCTTCCGTTGTACACTGGGCTTGATGTCCCGCACCCTCGCCTTACTCAATCAGGAAATCACTGCGTGCACCAGTTGTCCGCGATTGGTGGAATATTGCCAGAAGATCGGTCGCGAGAAGCGCCGCGCCTACCGCGAGTGGGACTATTGGGCCAAGCCGGTCCCCGGCTTCGGAGATCCCAAAGCCCGTGTGCTAATTCTTGGTCTTGCGCCGGGTGCGCACGGGTCCAACCGCACCGGGCGGCCGTTCACCGGTGATGGCTCCGGTCACTTTCTTTATCGCGTGCTGCACAACGCCGGATTCGCTTCCCAACCCACGTCATTGCAGCGTGACGACGGCATGCAACTCCACGATGCTTACATCACCGCGGCCGTCCACTGCGCGCCGCCGGCCAACAAGCCCAGTCCGGAGGAAATTGCCAACTGCTCGCGCCATCTTGACCGCGAGATCGCGGCGCTGAAAGACCTCAGGCTGATGGTGGTCCTGGGCAAGATCGCCTTTGATGCCTACTTGAACCATCTGAAACGCCACGGCCTGCTCAAGACCAAAGCGGAGTTTGTGTTCGCGCACGGCGCGCACTACTCGATGCCCGATGGCAAGATTCTCCTGTGCGCGTTCCACCCGTCACTGCAAAACACCAACACCGGCAAGCTGACGGAGAAGATGCTTCTGGATGTGTTCCGGAAAGCCAGGAAGCTGGTGGAAAGGTAAGCTTTTCTGCAAGCCCGGCTGTTCAGGGTTTCTTGTTCTTTGCGGCTGGCGCTGGCGTTTTCGACTGCGCAGGACCGTTTGCCGGTGCGGGCGCAGCTTCGGCTTTGGGCTCAGGGCACCTGGTGGTGGTTTCCACTGCGTTGGGGTCAATGTCCTGAGAATTGTGGGCAAAACACCAGTCCACAAAAGTCCGCTGATATCGGCGCCAAACCGGCGGGGGAACGTCTTCTTCTTTCACTTCCTGGAATTCAAACTTGATCTCGCCATGCTTGTTGACCGTGCCCAGCAGATATCCGTAAACGTTGGTTCTTGGGCCGATGCTCTTGGATTTATCTTTAGGAAGGGAATAACGGACCGCGCCGGCTGTTCCCACGATCCATCCTTTCAAGTGTTCGGGCTCCGCACGGCTATTGAAGATTCCTTCCATGTAGTAGTGAGAGTGACTCGCCAGTATGTACACGGGCTTGTTCGGGTATTTCTTTTGAAAATCCAGTAATGCTTTGTACACCTGCTCGCCGTCATTGCAGCTGGCTGTCCAGGCCGCATCGTGTTTTTTCGTTACATCGCACATGGCATGGTCGGCGGAAATGCTGCCCGGCAGCGCTTCATGCATGCCCACCACCACGCTGCGGACGTTCTCATCGTCAGCGGCAAATTGCAGGATGGCGGTGAGCCAGTCCCTCTGTGTCGTGCCAAAGAGATCGCTCGCATTGTCCAGGTAAATGAAATCTACTCCACCCTGGATCCAGTGATAGTAATTCCTGGCCTCCTTTACGCACCCCGCTTTGGCTGAGGTTGTTCCCTTGGCCGCCAGGGCGTCAGCCGCTTTGCAGTCTTCGGTCTGCTGCTTTTCCACCGCCGGCGCCAGCAGCCAATCTTTGAACTGCGTGGTAAACTGGGCGCCCCTGATCTCAGGAGGAACTACTTCGTCCTCTTTGGGTCTTTTGCTTTTGGGCGGGACCACCTCATGATTGCCGATTCCCACGTAGAAAGGAGTTGAGCCGAACGGCGCGATCTGGTTTTCGATGAAATCGGGCCAGGCGCGTTTGACGTAGTTCTCGCAGCCCAGGTACCGCCCGTTCTTAAGCTCGGCGTACGCCATGTCCTCGTCAACTTTGTAGATGGCGCGCAAATCGCCCAGGTGCCAGTAAAAGGAAGGCTGATACCGTGCCGCGCTGTCGGCCGCGATTGCCGGCATCACCACGTCGCCACAGTTGCGCGAGTCTCCGGAAGCGATGAAGCGCCACGAGCCTTCTTCGGGCGGAACAAACTTCGCCAACTTCTCCTCATGCCCAGAATCCTTCCCAAAAGCCCTTTCGATAGACGCCCGATTTAGAAAAACGAGTATGAGCAGGGCCAAGCTGGCCAAAAGGAGAACAACCATGGCCGGCGAGCGCAGGGCCCGTGCAAATTTGGCTGCAATCGTTGGTTCCTGTTGAGTTGGTTCAACTTTCGCTGGATCGTTTTCGGCCATAATAGTTTTGGTCTTACTTCCCCTGGGGCTTTCCGCCAGGAGAGTTGGTTCCCGCTTGCTCATTTTTAGCGTCCGACAAAAAGTCTCGCCAAACCGTAAGCGAAAAAGTCTCGATAAAGCTCCGGTATGTGCTGTAAGACCGCAACGATCCCAGAAGCGCCCCGCCTGCGAATAGAAGCAGCGCGGCGGCATGCCGGGAAGTGACTTGGTAGCGCTGGCCGAGTCCGTATCCAATGCCCAGGGAGGCCGCAAGCAGCCCCAGCGCGCAAAGCAACTCCAACCTGCGGGTCCACTCGGGAGGCAGTGACAGCGATGTCATATTCAGGAGCGCGGACGCATTAATGGCCGCCAGCAGGCCAAGCGTAACGGCGATGACCGCGGCAAATCCCGCCCAGCTTACTTCCATCACTCGGAACGCCCATCCCAGGTAGTAGGCAACGGCCAGACCCATGGCGGCCGCCATGCCGCGCGCGAGCGCGTACATGGATTCAAACTGCTCGGCATACCCGGCGTCTTTGCCCAGGATAAGAGAATGGCGCGCCAGATAAAAGGCGTCACGACGGACCTGATCAAGCGCCTTGCTTTTCGATGGCTTATCTTCTTTCTTGCCTATCGCCACATCAAGAGTGAACTTCTTCTTGATAAGGTCAGCGATCTCGGTCTTGGCCTCAAACGACATCTTGCCGTTGTCGCTATCCAATAAGCGCTCAGACGGGAAACGGTCCTGCTTGTCCGCCCCTTTTTCAACCGAGGACGGAAGGACTTTGCCGGCAAACATTTGCAGCATGTGACCGGAGATGTACGCCAGGACCACACCGATGACCGCTGAACTCCAGTCACCGGCCGGCCAGGCGTTGCTCACCAGCCCAATGGGCAACCAGACCAGCAGCAGAAGCAGGGTCCCTGGCAGCAGGTAACCGTAGATATCGTAAAAATTAAACTTATCGAGCAACCGATCACACTCTCACTTGCGGGTATTCAAGACATCTGGGAAAGCAGAGACTCTACCACATCTGGAACATGCTGCCCTTGGTTTTTGGGAATCAAGACCGAGCCCACGCGCTGGTGTCCGCCGCCGCCGAATTTTTCAAAGATCCGTCCCAAGGGAATGCTTGGAAACTCTAGCCAGGGGTTTCGCATGGCTGTGATGGCCGTACCTTCGTCCGAGCGAATCACTCCGATGGAGTAGCGCGCTGTGGGGACAAAATGATAGGCCGCATACCGGTTGATGATTTCATCCTGGTTCTTCTCGGCCTCAAAGGTCGCAATTCCACCTGGGGCCACCCGCAGGCGCTTCTCAACCTGCTTCAGGCCGGCCAGGGTGCGGCGCAAGACTTCGTCATGGCGCAATTTGACTTCAGAAAGCCCGGCCACTTGCCCCAGATCATGCTCACGCAATGCCTTCAGCAGAAACCGGCCGTACTCCGGTCCGTTTGTCTGCAAGAGACTGCGGTTGATCTGCAGCGCGGGAGCTTCACCCAGAATGGCTTCCTGCACGGAAGCGTAACGGGCGGAATCAATCTTCTCCGCCCACTCAACCATCTCCGGGAAGTGCGGCCTTCCGGGCGCGTCTTCTTGAAGATTGCGGTACAACAGAGAAGCGCAGGAACCGGCGAGATCGTCATACAGCAAGATGGCGGAACTTCTTCGCTCACAGAAATCCGCTTTTGCTTCTGGGGTCAGAAACGCAGTCTGGTGGTGGTCGGCCCAGAACTCGGCGCTGGGATGGTAGAGAAAATCTACGACCCCGCAGGGTATCTTCAACCCAGCGGAGAGCCAGGTTTGGCGAACATCGTAGTTAACTGGCTCGAATCCTTCGATCGTCCAGGCCTTCCGCCGTTCCAGAAAATCCCAGGCCAGAACGCAGGAAACAAGTCCATCAAAGCAGGGAAAATGAAAATAGAGCGTTGCGTTCTTCATGAATAGAAATCCGGCCAAGGGCAGGAACCAGCGAAACTCTTCCGCGCAGTCGATTTTACGGGTCGAAACGCAGCTAACCAAACAATCTTTTCAGCGTGCCCACGAACTAGGTGCGAATCCGTGACGCCCTGCCGCGCTTCTTGCCAGCAAAGTAAGCACACTCAGAACTCACCGGACATGCTTCGCACTTGGGATTGGTGCGCTTGCACAACTCCTGGCCATGCCGCTTCAGCAACAGGAAGGCGCGCATGCGGGCGCTGAACTTCTCCGGGACCTCCGCGGCCACGGCCTCTTGCGCTTCACGGTAATTGACCCCATAGTTTTCGCGCTCCATCCCGCTGCGTACGCGGACCAGCACATGCGGACAGTTGGACGGGACAGCGGCCACCGGTGCAATCTCCGCGAACAGCAGGATGCGGTCCGCTCCGGGATCGGCGATGTTGGGGAACTTCTTCAGCGTCTTCCGCACCTGGGCGATTGGACCCACCATTCCTGAGCGCAGATCACCGCCGAACTCATCCTTGATTCGCGCGGCGATCTCCTTGAGCCGCATGGCGCGCAGTTCTGGCACCATGCCGCCGGACTTCAGCGCGTGGGCAAGGGAAGCGGGCGCGGCCGCCAGAATCTGCTCAGGTTCCGTGCCGACTTCTTTATTCAGCGCGTCCCAGCCTTTGGCGCAGGCCGCGTCACTGGCCGGATACCCGCAGTGCCACCACACGATGAACAGATAAGGATTAGTCGGACAGCCGGTTTTCTGGCGTCCGTAGTGGGCCTCCAGTTTGTCGAGGAGTTGTGGAACGGCGATTTTTGGAACTGCGAGCTTTGCTTTGTTCATGCTCGGCAAAACTTTGAGCTTGCAATCTACTTGGCCGCTACCAGCGTCTTGGCCCGCGCCAGCTCCGGGCGGTCCGAATCAATGCCTTGGCAGTTCTTCAGCAGCTGTGCGTAATAGCCGGAGGCTTTTTCCTTCAGGCTGAGTTTCTCCGCTGCTTGCGCTGCGCCGGCCAGTCCGTTGAAGCGGTTGGGATCGGTCTTGAGCGAAATCTCATATTCCGCCAGGGCCTCTTTCGGCTTGTTCATGTCCAGCAGCATGTCCGCCAGCATTTCCCGCGCGGGGATTTCAACTTCAAACTTGCCGACTTTGTCCTGGCGATCGGCGATGGCACGCAGTATGCGGAGGGCGTCATCAGCCTTACCCTGGGTGTAAAGCGTCCAGGCCTGCACTTCTTCGTGTTCGTCCTTCAGGCCGTTAGCCAGGTAAGCTTTTGTTCCCTTGCGCAGGGCCTCAAGTCCTTCTTCGTAGTGCTTTAACGCGTCCTGAGCGGCGCCCGGGTCGTGCAGATGTCCG
Source organism: Terriglobia bacterium (assembly GCA_020072815.1). Taxonomy (NCBI): domain Bacteria; kingdom Pseudomonadati; phylum Acidobacteriota; class Terriglobia; species Terriglobia bacterium. The sequence goes on from JAIQGE010000022.1 coordinate 46,335, forward strand.
GCGCCGACAGCGCGTGCCCAATAGGTTACGGCCTGAATGTTCGGCTTGGCCCCAGCCACCGGCTGCAAAGCCACCGCGTCTTTCCACTGGCGGCGTTCCACGGCATAGAGGGCTGCGAAGCCAGAGAGCATTTCGTCGTAGTAATCCTGATAGTCCTCTTCAACGTCCGCACGGTTGTACTTGGTCATGGCGTCGTACATGCTCTTGGCGCTGGCGTCGTCGCCAATCTGGAGATACGCGTACTGCATGAAGTCCATGGAGTGCATGCGATGGTGCATGGTGTGCAAGTGCATGCCGGCCATTTTGTCGGCGGCTTTGAGCGCTGCGGTGTTGGAGGCGATGCTTTCCTGCCACAATCCCAGCCGGGCAAAAATGTGTGACGGCATGTGCACGGCGTGCGGCGACGAAGGCGCAATCGCGGCATACTTGCGCGCGGCCGCCAGTCCCAGGCTGGCCATGGCTGGATTGTCGCACGCGTGAATAATGTAGTGGGCAATGCCCGGGTGGTCAGGCTGCTCGTCGTAAAGCTTGTTGAGGATGGCAACAGCCTTGCGGCCATTGGCATGCGTCTCGTCGCGCTCCGGACCTGACCCGAGCAGGGCCAGTGCATAGAAAACCGCGGCTTCGCGGTCTTTAGGATTGCGTTCATGAACGCCCTGCATGGCTTCCGCGTAAGCGTCTACGCGCGCGTGATATTCCAGGTCATTAGGCAGGCGATAGAGCACGGATACAGCCTTGATGTAGTCGCGCTCGCGCTGCGTCGTCTTCGGGTGGGCTTGCGACGCTTTTTCCAAGATGGCGCGCCCTTTGCTCAAATCCTCTTTGCGCAACCGGGCCCACAGACTGTGATACAGGCTCATGGCCTGGCCCCAATACGCCATGGCGCACTGCGGATCACGCGCCGCCACTTCCTTAAACGCGTTTTCTGCCGGCTCGTATTCAAACGAATGCATCAGCGCCACCCCGCGCTCAAAGGTCTTCTGCACTTCAGCCGCACAGGAAATCGGGAAGCTCACGCTCCCGAGCTTTTCGTTGGGATCCATCCCGTGGTGGTGGTCGTCATCGGCGAGCAAGGACAAGGAGGAAAACACGAGCACAAAGCAAACGGTGAGAGAACGCAGATTCATAGTGACTCCAAACGAAGGTTACTTTGAGTGGATAAATAGTGTCAATCAGCTTTTGCTGACTCAGCGTAGCGTAGAACCGCGCGATTTCTTGCCTGTGCTTCCGAAGAATGCGCCATACGCCGCAAACACGATCGCACCGTAACAAACAGCGTCAACCACAACCATCACGACATGAAAGGGCTTCATGGGCCCATGGACACCAACTGTAAACATCGCGACCAGAAATCCCGGGAGTTCCAGAAGACTGGGCCAGTCGCCTTGAACCTTGTACTCGAGCCATACAAACAGCAATGACAAACAAGCTCCAACTATCAAGGAGACGAATATTCTTTTTGCTGACGAAGTCATGCTTTTTCTTTTTCAGCGTGGACGTACACGATCGCGTCAACCGCTGTTATTCTTCGTCCTTGTCCCTCGCCGTCGCGGTCGCCCGCGCTGGGAGCGAAGCCGACTGCAGCTTTACTTCCGGCAGGTTGGCTTTCTTCAACTGTTGATTCAGCGCGGGAATTTCTTTCTCTTCGATCTCCCGCCACTGTTTCATGAGTGGCGCAACTTGCTTTTCAAGTTCAGGGATGGCGGCGGCCGCTTGCGTGGTGGGCGTGTCGTCGGCTTCCTGCAGCACGTTAAGCAGCGCCAGATAGCGCGTCTTCAATCCTCCCAGCGACGGAGCGTCCGTCCCGGCGCCAGGCCTGCGGCCTCCGCCACCGGCCAGCGTTTGCAGCTTCTGGTCAAGCGCGTTGACCGCGGCCAGCGTATCACCCTGCGCGGTTTTCAGGACGTCTTTAAGTTGTTTGCGAATCGCTGCAATTTCCTCCGCTGCCGGCGACAACGCCAGCAACTGTGTGTAAAGCTGCTGGGAAAGCTTGAACTGCTGCTGCAATCCAACCAGAGGCGTTTTCACCCGCGGGTCCATTTTGAGAGTAAGGGGCTGCGAGTAGCTCTTGCCGTTGGCGGTGAGCACAACCGTGTACTGGCCCGGCATGGCCCACGGCCCGGTAGGCTGGGGCACAGTGTTGTGGGCCACGGCGGCAATGGGATACTCAGCTTCAACGCCGGGTAGCGGCGCATAATGTATGTCCCATAGCCAGCGATGCATGCCCGCCGCGGCGGACATCACCTGGGACGGCCGCACCCAGTACGTGGGAATGTTGAGCATCGGATCAACCGGATCTGGTTTGTCCGCGCTCGAATACTTGCGGACAGCTTTGCCCGCCGCGTCCTTAATCTCAATAGTCACCGGCCCGCTCGCCGCTGACTGCAAGTAGTAGTTGATGACCGCGCCGTCCGGCGGATTTTCTCCGGCAGGGAAGTCCGGCGGCAGCGGCGTGTCAGTATTCATGTTCCAGCGGACGCGAATCGCGGTTTGCGGCTTGAACAGGTGCGCTTCCGCCGAAATCGTCTTCGGCTCGATTTGCCGCAGCGGCGTGATGTCATCCAGGATCCAGAAGCCGCGGCCATGCGTCGCGGCGACGAGATCATCATTCTTGATGATGACGTCGCGCACGGAACTGGGCGCCATGTCCAGCCGCAGTGACTGCCAGTGGTCGCCATCGTCAAACGAAACGTGCACGGCGCGCTCCGTCCCGGCGAACAGCAGTCCGCGGCGGACGGGATCTTCTCGCACGGCGTTCACGTTTTCATTGGCCGGAATGCCGTTGACGATCTCCGTCCACGTCTTGCCGCCATCGCGCGTGCGCAGGATGTGCGGACGCAGATCGTCCAGGCGAATGGTATTGATGGCCGCGTACGCGGTCTGTGCGTCAAAATGGCTGGCCTCAATGATGGAAACTTTCTGGAACGGCGTCATGCCAAGCGGCGTGACTTCCGTCCAGTGGGCGCCGCCGTCGGTGGTCAGGTGGATGCGGCCATCGTCCGTGCCCGCCCATATGCGGTTGATGTCCAGCGGTGACGGCGCAACCGCGTAAATCACGCCGCGCTGCGTGGCTTTGGCCGTGGGCTCGGAGCGAAACTTGCCGATGGTTGCCGGGACTTCAAAGTCCTTGCGCGTCAGGTCGGGCGAGATCTGCTGCCAGTTGCGTCCGCCGTCGGCGGTCTTCCACAGAGTGTTCGTCGCGAAGTAAAGAATGTGCGGATTAATCGGAGAGAAGACGATTGGCTCAGTGCGCAGCACGCGGAAATCCGGTCCGCGAAACGGCTTGGGCATGATGTTCTGTGCCTGGCCGGTGCGGCGATCGTAACGCGTGAGCTTGCCGCCATAAATTATGTCGGGATTGAGCGGGTCGGGGACCACGTATCCATATTCTTCCGCTGCCACGGGATGCCACTCGCGGATGGTCACCTGCCCGTCATCGCCACGGCTGGAGACGCATGCCGAACCGCTCTCCTGCTGGCCGCTGCACAGGCGATAGGGAAACGCGTTGTCGGCGTTCACGTGATACATCTGCGCGGTGGGCTGGTTGTACCAGCTGCTCCATGTTTCGCCGCCGTTGACGCTGACAATGGCGCCCTGGTCGCTGGTGAGGATGATTGTCTTGGGATCGTTGGGATTGATCCAGATGCCCTGGTAGTCGTCGCCACCGGGAGCGCCGCGGAAGCCGGTCCACGTCTTGCCGCCGTCGGTGGACTTCCAGGTGACCGTGCTGGTGACGTAGACGGTGTCAGGGTTCTTGGGATCAAAACGCGGGACTGACAAGTCACCGCCGCCGATGCGTCCCGCCGGACGCGTGTCCGTCGTCGCTTGCGTCCAGGTCGCGCCGGCGTCATCCGAGCGGAACAGCGCCACGCTCGCCGGCTTGAATCCCACCGACGCGAACAGGCGTTTGGGGTCGCTATCTGAAATGGCGATGTGCGCCTGAATGATTTCTTTCGGCAGGCCGCCCGCAAGCTGCTGGAAGGTGGCGCCGCCGTCAGTGGATTTGAAGATGCCGCCGCGCGAGCCGTTCCACGCGCCGTTCTCCCACGGCCCCTGGCGCGCTTCCCACAGCGTGGCGTAAACAATGTTGGAGTCCGTGGGATCAATCAGGACGTCGTCAGCGCCGACGTTTTCGTTTACGTCTTTGTTCTTGCCCTCTGAATTCTTGGCGTCCGCGTTTTTGTCTTCTATCGGCAGCACCTTTTGGAAGCTCTGGCCGCCGTCGGTGGAGCGATACAAGCCACGCTCAGCGTTGGGCCCGTAGGGATGCCCCGCGACCGCCGCAAACACCTTATTCGGATCGCGCGGATCAACCGCGAGGCCGGGTATCTGCTGGCCATCGCGCAAGCCGAGGTGCGTCCACGTTTTGCCGGCGTCAGTGGATTTGTAAATACCGTCGCCGACGGAGAGATCCGGGCGATGCAGCCCTTCGCCGCTGGCGACGTACACCACATTCGGGTCCGACGCCGCCACTGCGACAGCTCCGATCGACCCGGAGGGCTGGTCGTCAAAGATCGGCTTCCAGGTGCGACCGTAGTCGTTGGTCTTCCACACTCCGCCATTGCACACGCCGATGTAAAACACGCTGGGCTGACTCGGCACCCCGGCAACGGCGCGCGTGCGTCCACCACGGTAGGGCCCGATGGAGCGCCAGTGGAGGGATTGCAGCAGATCCGGGGCGACCGTGGCCAGCGGAGCGGGCTGGGGCTGCATAGTGGCATGAGGGGTGCGCTGTGGAGATGATAGCTTCGCCGAGGCTTGCGGCGGTTGCTTGGGCTGCGGCGGCTGCTGGGCAAAAGCAGCTACGGCAAAAAGGGCTGTGATGGCGAGCACGCGGTGTAGAAATGAGGGCACGGTATCCTCCTGGGGGGAAGGAGGAGGATACCGCAAAGCAGGGATGCCGCAAAGGCGCGTTGCGGGCTTGTTGCCAAGCTGAAGGGGAGAACGCGCTTGGGTAGTTGGGTTTCTAGTCGTCGTCCGTGGAGGACTTGCCGGTCAGTCCTTCGCGCACCAAGCGAGTCAGGCGCAAGAGAGTGCTTTCCACTCCCTTGACAGTCAGCCCGATGCGAGGAAGGCGGGCGATGGCCCTGGCCGTGAAGCCCTGAACGTAATACAACCAAAAGATGGCGTAGTCTCGCGCGAAATTTGGGCCGGCTGCGCGGACTTCAAGGCACTCGCTGATTTCCTGGAACAGGATTTCCCGCTCCATATTACGCATGGATGCGCTGCCGTCAGCGCGGCTCGTGCTCGCTGGCTCCAATTCCTCGGCTTCCTTGCCACTACCACGCTTCTGGCTGTAAGAGCTGCGGAAGTAGTCGTGGACAACATGGGATGCCACGACCTTCAAAAACCCATACAGCGCGTTGTCATGCTCACAGTCGAACTCGCGCAGGGCCTTGAAATCGTTGGCGCAGAGCTTGAGATAGGTCTCCTGGACCAGATCGTCGACCGTGGCGGGGGAAGGACTTCTCCAGCGACGCATGGCCTTGACGATGACGCCGGCAATCACCGGCTGGGTACGGCGGACGAATTCGGACCAGGAGGCTTGGTCATTGGAGTGTAGACAGGTGTGCAGCAGACGAAAAACCTCTATACCCTGAAGGGCGGGGTAACCAACCGAGACGGCGAATTGAAAGTCGCGCAACTTTCCATATGCATCATGGTCTTTCATGGCATTTCCTTTTTTGGCCCAGACCGTCCTCGAGGGGAAAGTGGCCGCCCCTGATAGTTGATCTGTGGCTTCTAGTCGGAAATGCGCAATTTCAGCGCAAAAAGGGACACGTCCGGCCAAAAATGGGACGCGTCCCTTCAATCGGGATCAAACTACGGGTTACGTGCTATCTTTTGGTTGAATCCGGCGCAAGACGTGCTGACTGCGTTACAAACTTGCGCGTTGCTGCAACCCAATCCGGCCATAGTCCCGGAAGGTTTCTGATGTCCGTGCCATAAGGAAGGATTTTGACGGCGTAAGCGTAGTAGCGTTCTTCGCCCTGGTATTGGCCGTCAATTCCCTCGCATAAGGTCAGGCAGTACGACACAGAGCCGCTCCTGCCGTTAGCATCCCATCGAACCGTGACCATCTTACTCGCTGCAGACGTTAACAGGATCCCGGTCTGAGTTAGCGGCATCTGGGCCAGCTTAGCGGGGTTGTCTACAACGATAATATCGGTAAGCCAGTCCGGCGACCCGTGGATCGGGTCTGTATCATTGGGCGCTTCAGGCCTGGGAAGAGAGAAAAAATAGGCAAATTCGCCAGTAACTCTTGGCTTACTTGTATCCGGCGTACCGTCTGCCTTCAAGAACTGCAGTGTTACTCCAGCTTGACTTGCTCTAACACCCATTTTCGACTCCTTTCTGGGCTAGGTAAAGGCCTGCCTTAGCACAAAAGATTTCTTGCAGACGCAACATGATACTTGCCTGTACCGCCAAATGCTGAAGTACCAGAGAAATGGGGACATTTTGCGCAGAAAGAATTACTCCGACGACTGATGTCCCCGATCCCTTCATCTGGCAGCGTGCTTAGGGTTTCTTGGCGGTGGCTGCGCTGCTGGTCTTAAGAGCTTTGAAGGCTTTGAGCGCATCAATTACAACCCCGTTGCTGGGGTCCACGCTTAACAGAGCAATGTCAGCATCCCCAGGAAGCACCAGCAATGTGTCGGTAATGGCGCGATCGTCACCTGGATGCTGTGTGAGGTTCTGCAGTGGCGCCAACGTAACGCTTTCTTGTTCTTCTCCCGAGCTGTCATGGGTGTCCCACAGGACATGCACCTGCAAACTCGAAGTTGACGTCATTGCGTCGAGCGTGTGGTGGGCCTTCATAGCGGCCAGCTTTGCCGAGGTATCCGCGACAAGCACGTCTGTCAGCCAGTCTTTGGAACCGAGCCCTGGCCCCGGGCTTGGCGGGTCCGGCTGTCCTCGGAGTTGTACACGCGGTGTGGAGAAAAACTTCACGTGCTTGGCAAATACACTGCCAGGGCCCCTTGGCGTCACTCCATCCTTTTCGACGAACTTGAGCGTTACTCCATTGGGGTGCGGTAGTAATCCCATTTTCTGCCTCCTCTCATGCCTTTTCTGGTCTTGCGATGGTTGCTTTGTGCGCGGATACCGCTTACTATCACCGATCAACCGGGGTCAAAATCGCAAGTTTTCCATGCGGATTTTTCATCAACCTCCGCACTGCACTCGTTTATGTCGATCGTTATCTTTTTGAACGAAAACCGAGGTGCTTTACCTTTTCGCGAAGAGCTTCTTCGTCGAATAGCCTTCATTGAGCCCTATCTGCGCATCATCATTGGGTTTGGTTTGGCTGACCTCACGGGCCTACAGGCGACGGGAAACGCTGCTGCTCTTCTGGTCATTGCAAGGAAAGGCTTTATCACGATTGGTCCGCTTTATCAGCCGGGAGCGTCCGCGTGTTTTGCCTGTTTGGGCCATTGGCTTTCGATCTCAAACACCGATCTCAACGTTTCCTCTTCTTCCTGGCCCGGCCGGGCTGAGGCGCGCGCGGCGGCAGACTTGATTGATCAAGTACTCTCGACACGCAATGCTCAACAGGAGTTGCGGTGCGCGATCCGGACCTTTGACCTTTCCCAACAGAGTCGTTCGATCCATCCCGTTTATCCCTTGCGTGACTGCCCAAAGTGCTCTGCAGTTACGGTCTCTGGGGCTTGGGGGTTGCGAATTCATTGCAGTTCCCTTACCGGGATTGTTAAGAAAATGGAGATCACCACAACCCGCACGGCTGGCGCCTACAGGGCGCTGGCAACCTGGGCAAGTCCACTTCCCTTAGGCCACGCCCGGCCTTTACTAAAAGCGCAGGAGTCTCATGGACGCGGCAGGACTCGCGAAGAAGCGGAACAGGGATGCATCGGAGAAGCGCTGGAACGTTACAGCCTCATCTATCGCGGCGATGAACCATTGCAGCGCGCCCGCCTCGGGGATGTTCCCGGAGTGGACCCTCGAGAAATCCTGCTTTACAGCGAACAACAATATGAATCCCGGGAGGAATGGAATCGCACAGCCGACGAGCGCTACTTCGTCGGCGAACGCTTTGATCCCACGCAAGCGATCGACTGGTTCCCGGGGCTCGATCTGACAGGTGGCACCGAGATCCGGTTGCCCGCCGCTTGCGTCCTGATGTGGTACATGTTTCGCGCCGGAGAGCCCGAATATGCGCGCGCGGACACCATTGGATGTGGCAGCGGATGGACTGTCGAGGACGCCCTGGTCCACGCTCTATTGGAATGGATTGAGCGCGATGCGATGGCACTCTGGTGGTATAACCGCATTAGGCGCCCTTCGGTCAAACTTGAATCGTTTGACATGCCGGAATTGGTCGGCGTGCGCGATGACCTGCGCAGAATAGGCCGCGACTTTTTCCTGTTGGATTGCACAACGGACCTCGGCATTCCGACTTATGTTTCTGCTGCACCGCGCTTTGACGGCACGGAGCTATTGTACGCAGGAGCCAGCCATCTCTCGCCGCGAATCGCCGCCTGGAAAGCCGCCAGCGAAGTGGGCCAACTCTGGTTCGGGGCGGTTCATAAACAGGCGGTCGACGTGGAGCTGAAAGCTTGGCTGGCTCACTCCATTGATAAACAGAATTACCTGTCACCCACCTCCGAAATCGAAGCACCCCAAGAACCGACACCGCTAAACCCAGGGGAACAAGTGAAGGTGATTATTGATCGCATGAAAGGAGCTGGGTTGCGTGTCTGCATGGCCGATTTGAGCCGGAACGACGTGATTCTAAAGACGGTTCGAGCAGTTGTTCCTGGAATGCGCCATATCTGGAACAGACGCGCTCCCGGACGACTTTACGATGTTCCAGTGCGCCTTGGCTGGCTGGACTCGCCGCTCCAGGAGAGCGAACTAAATCCCATCTGTTGTATGATCTAATCCGATAAAATGAAGACGCTTGAGTAATGAGGTATAGCGAGGATCTTTTCGCAGCGGCTCGATCACCGGACTGGTTGCGAGTGAGAGCAAAGTATTGTCCCTTCGCTGGTACGCAGTTTCGAGAACTGCGAAAGCGGCGTCATTCTCGTGCAACCCAGCGTAAACACCCGCCAGTAACAGGCCATCAACTTCATTCCCCGCGGACGCGGCTTCAATTTGCGACGTAAGGTCCCGCGCGGCCACAAAATTGCCTTCGTACTGTTTCAAGGATGCTCGCTCCACCAGAACGGTTAGCGGATTGAGTTTCAATTTTTCGGCTAAGGTCAATTCGTCGTCCGCCTCGTTGAAACGTCCTTCTAGCTTTAACAATCGAGCGTACAAATATCGAGTGAGGTTAACATTTGGAAAACTTATCAGTTGCTCGTCCATGTGTTGGTGAAATCTCGACAATTGGCCAGACGTCCAGTATAAAAAGGCCAACTCGCACCAGATGTTCGGATCGCGCTGATGAGTCAATCTAAGGGCCAGTTGATCATGCTGTTCTGCTTCCTTAAACTTGCCTTTTTTACGCAGATGCACACCGAACCAGTAGTGAATCTGACCGTCATCCGGACTCGACCGCAGTGCCGCCTCAAATGAGCCTTCTGCTTTGGGCCATTCGTCAAAATCAAGTGACTGCGTCCAGCCCAACGCGCCTTGCGCTTTGCCCAGCGTGGGATCAAGTTGAATGGCGATGTTCGCTGCCTTGCGTGCTTCTGGTAATGCGATATTGCCATCAATGAAGCGTGCGTTGCTGGCTGCCGCATACGCGTAGGCGAGCTCGGCCCATGCCTGCGCCCATCTTGGCTCCAAAGCGGTGGCGCGCTTGTACTCGCTGATCGCCTTGGTGAACCCGTCCTTCGATAGATTCTCGATTGCAACTCGGGCCAAATCCACAGCGGCCTGGGCCTCGGGGTTGATGTGGTGAGGACGGAAGACGAAGATTGCGATTACTACGGACAACACGAGTGCCATCGCCATAAGAAGCCGTAGGGGCCACTTACGTGGAGGCGAAGTAACTAGCAACTTCAAGACCTCCGCTACAGAAGATGGACGTTCTGCTGGGTCTCTCTGCAAGCAACACTGGATTGCCCACTCCCAGCTTCTGTTCACATCAGGAGCCGCCTTTCGGAGGTGCGTAGCTGGCTTCGACAGCCTTTTCCAAGCTCCACCGTAGCCAAATGGTTTAGTCCCGGTGACCATTTCATACAGCACCAATCCCAGTGCATAAATGTCGCTCTGGAGGGTAGCGCGGCCCTCCTCCAACTGTTCCGGGGCCATGTAGTCCGGCGTGCCAAGCATTTTGCTGGCCTGGGTGAGAGCGGGTTGGGCCGGGTTCTCTGGCAAGCGGCCGGCGATGCCGAAGTCGGTGATCTTGACCTGGAAGCCGTCTCTCTCGGGAACCAGCACAAGGTTCGAAGGTTTAAGGTCGCGATGGATGATTCCGGCCGCGTGCACGGCGCCCAGGCCGGCGATGATTTGCCGCGCCAAGGGAAGCGCTTCGTCGGTACTGAGGCGGCCCTTGGTTTTGAGATACTCACCCAGGGTCTGGCCCTGAAGCAGTTCCATGCTCAAGACGGAGATGGTTTCGTTTCCAGCCTGGTGGCGCAGGCTTTCAAAGATCCGGCACACATTGGGATGAGTTACTTTTCGGGCCAACTGGATCTCACGCCGGAAGCGCGCGGTAAACATCTCATTGGAAGAGACTTCAAAACGCAGGGTCTTCAGGGCGACCCGTTCGTCCAGTTCCTGATCGAAGGCCTCATAGACCTCCCCCATACCGCCCTTGCCGATCAAACGAACGACCTTGAAGCGATTGCAAAGGACATCCCCGGGAGAAAAGCGCTGGGGCTCTTCGAGATCATCGAGAAAGTTGGCGACGAAAATCAGGGGCTGATGCAGAAAATCGCCAGCCTGCTCCTGGGAAGCGAGCAGCCTGGAGACCTCTTCAGCCAGTGAAGGGTCTTCCTCGCTCAGCCGTGACAGGAACGCAGCGCGTTCAGGCGGAGCGAAGGCCAGGGCTGATTCAAAGAGTTCTTTGACCCGTTCCCATTCCTCGGCAACTATTTTGTTATCTCTGCGTAAAGCCAAGCTCGAGCCACGCTCCAATCGCGTTTGACAGTACGGACTGAAATCCCTAATAGATGGCTGATTTCTTCTTCTGTGAGCCCCCCAAAGAACCTAAGCTCAACAATCCGGCTTAGGCGGTGGTCAAAGGCTTCAAGTTTGGAAAGCGCGTCGTCCAGGACAATCAACTCCTCCGGGCTCAGGATGCCGGGGGCAGCAACCTCAAAATCATAGAGCGAGACCGGCTGTTCTCCCCCTCCACGCTTGCCGGCATTGTGTTTCCGCGCATGATCGACCAGAATCTGGCGCATCAAACGTGCCCCGATGCCTAGAAAGTGGGCCCGATTCTGCCAATTCTGTTCTGTTTGCTCTACCAGCCGAAGGTAGGCCTCATGAACAAGAGCCGTGGGCTGCAAAGTATGATCGGGCCGTTCCCGGCGAAGATAGCCGGCTGCAAGGCGACGCAGCTCATCATAGACAACAGAAAAAAGCTGGGCCTCCGCGTCCTTCTTGCCGCTACGCAGATCGTTGAGGAGACGAGTAACTTCTCCAGTATGAGGGTCCATGAACTTAGCTGATGCGGATTTTAATCCAGTGTGGCGCGAATTCAGCAAAAAAGCGATACATGATCCAGGATAGAGGCGGCAGGCTGGGGAGATGGCCGGAGCCAGGGGTGGGGAAGAGCGTCTAGGGGCTAGCGTGTCCTGATTCCTAGTGTTTTCTTATTCCTTCGAAGGATCGGTCTCGGAACTGGATTTTGGCGCACTGGCCATCTTATTCGCCAGCTTCCTTTGCCAGTTTGGCGATCCGCTTTGCAGTTTGCCGAGTACTGCCTGATCTTCGGTGCTGAGATCGTCCGCAAAGTCTTCCGTGTACCTCCTCAAGATCGGCCCGCAGTGGTCGCACTGGGCGGCGTGCTGGAGCAAGTGGCCGGCCTGGTCAGCAGGGGACAGGCCCGCGGCCAGGTCGCGGAGGTCGTCTTCGGAGGGGCAGTCCGGACGAGGAGCAGCACGCACAGAGGGATCCACGTTCACAGAGGTCTCCGTGTTAACAGGTGCGTCCGTCAATAGCGCGAGGTGGGAGCGCGCGGAGGTAAGCACACGGGCGCGGCAAGCCGGACACTCGTCCAGGTGCGCCTCGATCTTCTGGACCAAATCCTCGTGGTCCTTACCTGGCGTCTGTTCCTGGTCCGTCCCCGCTAAGGAACCCCGTTCCCCGTAGTGCTCGACTTGAGCATCGTTCAGATGCTCAAACTGTTGGTCCACTTTGCCCACATCTCCCTTATATCAACGTAACGCGGACCGTCTGCCCTTTTTGCCGCATTCGATTTTGTTGAAAACCACCGACGTTGCGGCAAAGTTGATGACTCTTTTCAAAGCGCTAGATGATGTTGAAACCGCCAACGTATGTCGCAAACCGCGCCCTTTTCACAGGGGTTTGATGGTGCTGAGACTTGTTGATGTATATCGCGAAACGATATAACTCTTTTCTTTCTATCATTTGCGGGAGCCACTCGCCTTGCTCCAGCGACGGGACGCCGGCGTCGGCCTCCCTATGAAGGCCGCCCTGGGCTAAGTTTACTTTGTCGCGCCACCTTGCCGGGCCGGTCACGTCCAGAGGTCTTCTTCTTTCTTAACGGAGGGTTGCCCATCCGCTCGCGCACCAACCGGGTCGTGCGCAGCAAGCTGCTCTCCACGCCTTTCACTGTAAGGCCGATTCCGGGTAAACGAGAGATGGCTTTGGCTGTAAGTCCTTGCCGGTAGTAGAGCCAGAAGAGGGTGCAGTCGCGGGTAACGTTGTCGTCAGAAGGCTGGCACACCAGGCATTTCTCGATTTCACGTATGAGCACCTCGCGTTCCATGGCGTCGGCAGGGCGGTTGTCGGCGGCAACGCTGTGTTGGATCACTTCCAGGTCTTCATCGTCGCGTCCACTGCCGCGTTTCTGGCTGTAGGTGCTGCGGAGGTGGTCTTGAACCACGTTGGAGGCCACACATTTGAGGAAGCCGAAGAACGAATGGTCGTGCTCAAAGTTGAACCGGCGTAAAGCCCGGCAGTTGTTGGCAAAAAGCTTGACGTAGGTATCATGGACCAAGTCATCCACCACTTCGGGCGTAACACGAGCCCAGCGGCGTATGCTCTTGAGCACCACGCCGGCTATCAGTGGCTGAAAACGACGCACGAATTCCAACCACATGGCTTCATCTTGCTGGGCGAGACAAAGCTGCACTAATTCTTGCGATGACAGCTCTTGAGGGTCCATTTCTTGAAGCGGCTGACGCATTCTAGCGCAGGATTAGCTAATTCAGAGAACGGTTTTGTGAACTATTTTGCAAGAGAGATCCCCTAAAGCCTTAGATGAATGTTGAAAGCCAAAACTAAGTAGCGGAAGCTGGTTTCGGGGCCGCAGCTGCACTCTAATGACTACTTAAAGTTCAACGCGATATTCCTACTCTTGCAGATGCAAGACTGCTAGGATTCAACGATCCAGCGCTGTTTCGCAAACATCCAGGTCGTTTTCATACGATTAACCAAGTATGTTTCTCCAGGCCACCTTGAGAGGTGGATCGGGTAAAAGAGTGATAATGTGCGGTTGGCGCTAATCGGCCAGTCAAGGAGGCAGAGAATCCAAGGCATCGGGAAGGAACATCACTTAATGAATTCACGCACCGCGGTGCTGTTGGGCTCGTCCGGCATGGTAGGCGGCTTTTGCTTGACGGCGCTGCTGGAGTCGCCGGACTATGGGCGAGTGGTGGTCATGGCGCGGCGCGCGTTCCCCGTTCCCTCCGACCCCAAGGTGACCCTGAAGGTGGTTGATTTCGATCATCTCTCCGCTGCGGATTTTGCCGGCGCAAACGACCTCTTCTGCGCCTTGGGCACGACCATCCGCAAGGCGGGGACGCAGGAAGCGTTCCGCCGCGTAGACCTGGAGTATCCGCTGGCCGCAGCCAAGCACGGACTCAGGGCGGGCGCGACGCAGTTTCTTCTGGTGTCGTCGGCCGGCGCCGACGCGGCTTCCAAGAACTTCTACCTGCACACCAAGGGCGAACTTGAACAGAAGCTCGGCGAATTAGGGTACAGGGCCCTGAAGATTTTCCGTCCTGGACTGCTGCTGGGCAAGCGGGAAGAGGTGCGTCCCGGAGAACGCTTCGCCAGCCGAATTGCGCCGTTTATCAATTTCACGCTGTGGGGACCGCTGCGGCATTATCGCTCGATCGCGGCGGAAACCGTGGGCAGAGCGATGGTCGGGGCAGCGACGCAAGACCAGAGCGGAACGAGCTTCTATGAGTACGACCAGATCAGCAAGCTGGCGGAAGCATTCAGCAGTCAGCACTCAGCATCCAGCAGTTAGTCTTGCATCCAGCTAACAAAACTCTGACAGCCGCAGTCTGAACCTGGTTGACGCGCCTCTCTCCGCGCAATTACGCTTCTTTCGCCAACGTGGAGGAAAGATGAAACAGTTCCAGCGAGTCTCAGCACTTCTCCTGCTTGCATTGCTGGTAGCGATGCCGGCTCTCGGCCAGGCCAACGCGGCGGCGCAGCCGGCGATTATCCGGCCGGGCGACAACCTGGTGGTGGAAAACATCCCGGCGATTCCGGCCGCGGTGGCGGAAAAGAGCAACCAGTACGGGGAATTCCGCGGCGCCGGTTTTCAGTCCTGGGACCCGGTAAAGCGCGAAATGCTGATCGGCACGCGTTTTGGTGACGTCCCGCAGATCCACATGGTGAAGATGCCGGGCGGCGCGCGCACCCAGCTCACGTTTTTCCCGGACCGCAACGGCGGAGCGCACTATGGCCCCCAAGGCGATTACTTCACCTTTACCAAGGACGTCGGCGGCGGCGAGTGGTTCCAGATTTATCGTTATGACGTGGCCAACGGCAACGTGACCCTGTTGACCGACGGCAAGTCTCGCAACGGGGGGCGCAGTTTCGCCCACAATGACAGCCGCATCGCCTACACCTCCACGCGCCGCACAGGCAAGGACACCGACATCTGGGTGATGGATGTAACCGACCCCAAATCTGACCACATGCTGCTGCAGCTTGAAGGCGGCGGCTGGGGCGTGGCCGGCTGGTCGCCGGACAACAAGAAGCTGCTGGTGCTGGAGGGCATTTCCGCCAATCGAACGTTTCTCTGGCTGGCTGACGTGGCCACGGGCGAAAAGAAATTGCTCACGCCGAAGGGCGGCGAAGAAGTCGCTTACAGCGGCGGTCCGTTCAGCAAAGATGGCAAGGGCTTCTACAGCGCCACGGACCGTGATTCGGAATTTCAGCGTCTGGCGTATTTCGACCTGGCCACCATGCAGCCCACTTTCTTGACCAGCGAAATAAAGTGGGACGTGGACGAACTTGACTTGAGCGAAGACGGCAAGACGCTGGCGTTTGTCACCAATGAAGACGGCCTCAGCAAGCTCTACCTGATGGATACGGCCACGCGCAAGTATCGCCCCGTGAGCGGGCTTCCGGCAGGGCAGGTCTTTGGCGTGACCTTCCACAAGAACAGCCGCGACCTGGCGTTCGTAGTGAACGCCGCACGCTCCACCTCCGACATCTATTCCATGGACATTTCCACCGGCAAGATTGACCGCTGGACATACAGCGAAACCGGCGGCCTGAACACCGCAAGCTTTTCCGAGCCGCAACTGATCAAGTGGAAGACCTTTGACGGCAAGACGATCTCCGGCTTCCTCTATCAGCCGGACGCCAAAAAGTTTCCCGGCAAGCGTCCGGTGATCGTGAACATCCACGGCGGACCGGAAGGGCAGTTCCGCCCGGGCTTCCTGGGACGAAACAACTACTACCTCAACGAGCTTGGCGTGGCGCTGATCTTCCCCAACGTGCGCGGTTCTTCCGGCTACGGCAAGACGTTTTTGAAACTCGACAACGGCACCAACCGCGACCACACGCACAAAGACATTGGCGCGCTGCTGGATTGGATCAAGGACAACCCAAACCTCGACGCTGACAAGATCATGATTACCGGCGGCAGTTACGGCGGCTACATGACGTGGGCCGTGGCCTACGAGTACAACGATAAGATCAAGTGCTCGCTGCCGATTGTGGGCCCGTCGAACCTGGTGACGCTGCTGGAGCATACGGAAGCCTATCGTCGCGACCTGCGCCGCGTGGAGTACGGCGACGAACGCGATCCCAAGATTCGCGAATACCTGGAAAAGACCGCGCCGCTGAACAACTCGGAAAAGATCCGCAAGCCGGTGTTTGCCGCCGTGGGCAAGAATGATCCGCGCGTTCCCTGGACCGAATCACGCCAAATGCTGGACAAACTGAAGGGCAACAGCATCACCACGTGGTTCCTGATGGCCAACGACGAAGGCCATGGCTACGCCAAAAAGAAAAACCAGGATTTCCTGTTCTACGCCACGGTAATGTTCGTGCGGCAGTTTCTGCTGGGCGAGAACGTGGGCGCAGGCGGAACACAGTAGATTGCCAAAATTGCCAGAATTGCCAAAATCGCCGAAATTGAAAGGCCGTAACGGATCTTGGGTTTTCAATTCCCCGATTACCCGATTATGGCAATTACAAATTTCCTCCCTTCCTCCGTGTTTCAAAGGTTTTGCTCTCCCTAGGGGGATATAGGGCCGCATCGCTGCGGCCCTTGGCTTCACGGCCGGAATCAGTGAATCGGATTCACCTGAAACGCCGTCCCGCATTTCTTGGGTTTATAGGTACTCACGTCGCCGGAGACCAGAGAGCCGTTGTTGCAGTTCAGAGCCAGGTTGCCGGCGGTGGCCGTGATGGTGTCATTGGCGGCAAACTTGAGTACGGACAAAGTGTTCAAGATCACCGCGTCACCGGTATTGCTGTTGATGGTGTTGCCGCCCAGGCTGTTCAGCACCGAGCTGAGGTCCACCAGGACTCCCGTGCCGGTATTGCTGGAGATGGTGATCCCGCCGTCAAGGTAAGCGTCAGAATGGTCGGTGATCTCGATCCCGCCGCCGCCGTTGCTATTAATCTGCGTGGCGCCGGAGAACTCGCAATGGCTGGTTTCTCCGCAATGTACGCCGATGCCGGAGTTGTTGTTGATGATGCCATCCGACATCATCATGGTGCTGGTGTGGATGACCACCAGCCCAAACGAGCCCCCGTTGCCGATGATGCGGTTGTCGCCGCTGATGTCGGCTTCCGCGCTGTTGGCAACTTCCACGCCTGACGTGCCGTTGTTGCTGATCACGTTCTGCGTTCCAGGAGTTACGCCGTCGCCGCCATTCAGGATCAGATGCCCGGTGAGGACGGCGATTCCAATCCGCCCGTTACCGGTCACGTTGGTGCCGGTCACGTCACTGTCCACGTAGAAGGTGCCGCCGCCGATGCTGATTCCCGAACGCGTGCTGTTCTGGACGGTGCTGTCGGCAATGTGGACCAGAGAATCAATGCTGGTCAGGCCAATGCCCAGGCTGTTCTGGATGGTGACGCTGGTGAAATCCACCCGCGAATTGTCATTGACCAGCGCGCCGCGGCCACCATCGAAGGTGAGGTTCTGAATCCCCACCCGTTGTGAGGCAGCGATGGCCAGCAGGTGACCATTGGGATTGCCGGGCACCACGGTTGCCGTCGGGTTGCCGAAGATGCTCAGGTCGGTCCGGCCAAACATCACCACATTCTCATGGCAGGTACCTGTGACTGAAATGGTATTTGGCCCGGCCGCCGGTAGGCTGGCCAGCGCCGCGCCGATGGTGATGAAAGCTCCGGGCGTTGCTCCGGAACAATCAACCACTGCGCTACCGGCAAAACTCATGACCGGTAAAAGAAGAAACAAGAGACAGAGCAATACCCTGATGCCGGAAGATTTCATTGGTGCAGCTCCTTGAATTTGATGTGGGGACCCTTGGGGCAATTGGTGGTAGGCAGCAGCAGCTTATGTCGAACCCCTGCGGCTGTCAACCGGGGTAGTGCGAAATGTTTGCGATGCGTTGCAGGTTTTTGTGCCTGAGAACGCAAGAATGACATTTTTTGGCACACTGCATCCTCAAAAAATCTACTTTTTGGCCAAGTAAGGACCCGCGCCACTCCGATTCGCGTCGCTGTCACCGTCAGGACTTTCGTTTCGCGGCGGCTGATGCCACTGCCACCACCGGTTTGGGACGGTCGTCCACGATCAGGCGAAAGATGTCCGGACGCGAATAGTGCCCAACCGCATCAAAATCAAACTTGGCTTTCGGCAACTGCTTGCGGTCCAGTTCGGCCACCAGGATGGCCTCATCGTCAAAGTTTGGTCCGGCAAGAAACTTGCCGAAAGGATCAACAATGCAGCTGCCGCCGCGCGAAATCACCGTTTCCGGTGCTTCGCCAAACGCCGTCTGGTAGGCGGCGGGAAAATCTTTGCGCCGATTGAACTGGTTGCAACCCAGGACAAAGCACCGGCCCTCCAGGGCAATGTGCTGCATGGTGGCCGGCCAGGTATCGCGACAGTCAGCGGTGGGCGCGCAATAGATCTCAATGCCCTGCGAATACATGTAGGTGCGCAGCAACGGCATGTAGTTCTCCCAGCAGATCACCGCGCCCAGGCGTCCCAGCGGAGTATCGAAGACCGGCAGCGTGGAGCCGTCACCGTAGCCCCAGATCAGCCGCTCAGAAGCAGTGGGCATGACCTTGCGATGTTTGCCTAGCAGCGTGCCATCGGGCGCGAAGAACAGCACGCAGCAGTACAGCGTGCCGCGTTCACGCTCGATCACGCCCATCACCAGATAGACGGAGTTCGACCGTGCTGCGCGACCCAGCGCTTCAACTGCCGCGCCCGGGACTTCCACAGCGCTCTCAAAGTAACGCCGGAAGTCTTCACGGCCGGCCTCACTGCGCGCTCCAACCACGGCGCCAAAGTCCAGCCCGCGCGGGTAGCCGGAAACAAACGCTTCCGGAAACAGCACAAGTTCCGCGCCTTGGCGGGCGGCGTCGCGGGTCAGGTCTGCCGCCTTTTCCAGCGTTCGTTTGCGGTCAAACGCCACCGAGGCGGCCTGTACCACTGCCACGCGGACCGCATCCGGGGGAATGGATTTTTCACGGCGATGGTTGTTCTTCATGGCTGAACCCAAGACTATACATCTCGTCCGCAAAACCTGTTGCTGCGGGACCTTTCGCGCTTCCCGATGCTTAACCGCTGTTTTATTGGAAAGTCTAATTACCGTGCCTGTGCGGACCACAGTAAGTGGTGTATTAACAAATACTTACAATAAACATGTTCGCAAATGCCTCCACTGGGAGCAAAATAGAAAATTGCCTCCGGGAGAGGTGTGTTTGTCCGCAGTGTCGAGCCTGATAACGAGATGGGCAACTACGCTGGCTGTGTTGCTGGCCGCGTCGCTGAGCATGCCTGCGGCCTGTCTCGCCCAATCCGCCGACGCCGACACTCCGCGCAAGCCCGCCGAACCTGACATCTCGCGCAAAGCCGCTGAAGCCGACGCCCAATTCCTCTTCACCCAGGGCGCGCATCCGCGGTTTGAATCGGCCAGCAAAGTTTCGCCTGAGGCGGAAGCTGCCATCCGCCAGCAGCGTATCTTTAGCGTCCCGCATTTCTCCGGCTCGTTCGCGTCCGACGGGCGCACGGTTCCGTATACCATCGTTGGCGCGCGGCCGCAAAGCGGCGGCACCACGCAGATTCCCACGCAGATTCTTCCCATCTCCATGATCTTTGACGGCTACGTGGACGAGAACGGCGATCCGCTGGTGCTCGACCCCGAACCGATTCTGGCGCGCGTCAAGGGCTCGCCCAACTTCCGTGCCGCGCAGTACTCCACGGGCTTCACCCAGTTTGCTGACGCGGTGCAGCGCGCGCAGTTCTTCAAAGCCATGGGCGATGACTGGCACACCCTGCTCGGCGCGCCGCAAATGCTCAAGCCGCTGCGCATTGAAGTGCCCGCGGGCTGGGCCAAGGTGTACCGCAACCACGGCACCGGAGCGGTGTACGCCGTGGTGGACGGCGCGTTCTTCGTTTCCCAGCTCAACACCGTAGTGCAACTGGCGGACCTGAAAGTGGACGCGCTGCCCATCGCCCTGACCATGAATGTTTTCCTGGCGCCGGAGGCCGACCCCAAGCGCTGCTGCGTGCTCGGCTTCCATACCGCGTTTGACGCCGGCCAGCGCGGCGACGTGCAACTGGTGCAAACCCTGGTCTGGGCCAGCTGGACCGAACCCGGCATCCTCGGCCCCACACTGGCGGACGTAACTCCCATGAGCCATGAAATTTCCGAGTGGATGAACGATCCCTTCGGCACCAACCTGGTGCCCGATTGGCAATATCCTCTGGGCGCCGGCGGATGCCAGAACACTCTGGAGACGGCCGACCCGCTGGCCACCCATCCCGCCGCCGGCTTCCCGGTGACCATTGACAACTTCACCTACCATCCGCAGAACCAGGTGCTGCTGCAGTGGTTCGCGCGGCAGTCTCCGTCGGACGCCTTCGACGGCGCGCTGACCTTCCCCGACCAAACGCTGCTGACGAGAGTTTCGCAGCCTTGCACAGTTAGGTAGTCTCTTCGTCTAGGTAGTCCTTCCGACTTCATTCCTCCACTCGAGCCTTTTTCTTTATCCCGAGCGTTCTTGCTTGAGGGCCGCAGGCCCGAAACCCTGAGCGAAGCCGAAGGGGAGATATCCCTATCGAGAAGTGTGGACCGCAGGCGCCCTCGCCTGCGCTGAGGAATCGTGTGCCACAGGCACCGGGGTCCCCGAACGCGCGCTTCGCGTGGCGGGGTGGAATCACTCCTGCCTGTGCGTCTTCTGACTTAGCATCCCCTGCCCCTACCCGTTCATCCCCGGAAAATAAGGATTTAACTCAAGTCATCCCCGGCGTTGGTTTTTCCGATGACCCGATCACCCGATGGCCAGATCACCGATCTTGAGGGGGGTACCCCTTGTATCTGTTATTCAGCGGCAAATGGTAATGGACAATGTCGCTGCGAGGGATCCGAAGGCCTTTCGAACCCCTCGCGTGGCGGACGGCGCCCGTTTCCCCTCAGGCTACAACCGCGGGGGAGCTTTGGGACCG